>JAOMCC010000030.1 GCA_028344855.1 Nitrosomonadales bacterium
ATTAGCTTCTTCATCGGTTTTAGCAGTAGTTGCAATTGTAATGTTCATCCCTCTTAATTTATCTATCTTGTCATATTGGATTTCTGGAAAAATTATTTGTTCTTGAATCCCCATATTGAAATTTCCCCGTCCATCAAATGAGTTAGGTGATAATCCTCTAAAATCTCTTTCTCTAGGAATTGCTATATTGATTAATCTATCTAAAAAAGTATACATATTCGATTTTCTTAAAGTAACTTTACAGCCTACGGGATAATTATCCCTAATTTTAAATGCAGCAATAGATTTTTTTGATAGTGTAACTACTGGTTTTTGTCCTGCAATTTTTTCCATATCGGCAACAGCATTATCCATTACTTTTTTATCTGCTACAGCTTCTCCTACGCCCATATTTAATATTATTTTACTAATTCTTGGGACTTGCATTACTGAAGAATAATTAAATTGTTTTTTAAGTTGTTTTACAACATTATCCAAATAAAATTGTTTTAATCTCGCCATATTTTTTCCTAAACGTCTATTGCTTCTTGATTAGATTTAAAGATTCTAATTTTTTTTCCATCTTTTAATTTTTTGAAATTCACTTTGTCTGCTTTTGAGTTTGTATTATTAAAAATTGCAACATTTGAAATATCTAAAGGCCTCTCTTTACTAATAATACCGCCTTGTTGACCTTTACTAGGGTTAGGTTTGGTCGTTTTCTTAACCATATTCAGACCCTCAACAATAACTCGTCGCTCACTAATTAGGTCCGCAACAATACCTTGTTTTCCTTTATCTTTCCCTGTATTTATAATAACTGTGTCGCCTTTACGAATTTTTTTCACTTTTAAAACTCCTAAATAACTTCTGCTGCAAGAGAGACAATTTTCATAAATCTTTCTGTTCTTAATTCTCTTGTGACAGGTCCAAATATTCTCGTACCAATTGGTTCAAATTTTGGATTTAAAAGAACGGCTGCATTACTATCAAATTTTATTAGCGAGCCATCTAATCGGCGGACGCCTTTTGCAGTTCTTACAACTACAGCATCATAAACTTCACCTTTTTTCACTCGACCTCTAGGTGCTGCATCTTTTATACTAACTTTAATAATATCTCCAATTGATGCGTAACGCCTTTTTGAGCCGCCAAGGACTTTAATGCACATAACTGATCGTGCACCAGTGTTATCTGCAACTTCTAATCTTGATTGCATTTGTATCATGAAATAATCTCCAACTTAATCCGTTTAACTTCTAACCTAAATTAATAAGCTAACACCACGGTCAGTATTGGGGCGCTAGCTATAAGTTAATACGAGCGCCAAAAAAGAGCTGCATTATATGTTATTTTTGTAAATACCTCAAGCATCGAGCTATTTAATTTTTTCTATCCTTGTCCTTTAGAAAGAACTTTAGTCAATACCCATGATTTACTTTTTGAAAGCGGTTTATGCTCTGTTATCTGAACTATATCACCTTCGTTAATCTCATTTTTTTCATCATGAGCATGAAATTTATTTGATAAATTAATGTATTTTCCATATAAAGGATGTTTAACTTTTCTTTCAACAAGAACAGTAATTGTTTTATCCATTTTGTTACTAACAACTTTCCCAGTTACTGTTCTTTGAATCTTTTTATTAATGGTTTTAGTTGTAGCTTTTACAGTATCAATTTTAGTAACCTCAGTTTTAGCAGATACTTTTTTAGTAACTGCAGTTTTAGCAGGTACTTTTTTAGTAACTGCAGTTTTAGCAGGTACTTTTTTAGTAGCCCCAGTTTTAGCAGGTACTTTTTTAGTAATTTTAGATTTATCTTCCATTTTGTCTTTATTTTCCATAATTATGTTTCTTGTGCTTTTTCTGCAAGAATTGTTTTGATTCTAGCTATATCTTTTTGCATCTTTCCAAGTTGATCAGTTTTATTTGATTGTTGAGTTGAAATTTGCATTCGAGCAGAAAACTGAGCTTTCCTAATCTCAATTAATTCTTTTTCTAAATCAACAATAGATTTTTTTCTTAAATCAATAGTTTTCATTTCTTATTCCTTTTTAACCTATATGCCTGTTAGCAAAAGTAGTTAATAAAGGAAGTTTAGCTGCAGCCAATCTAAAAGCTTCTCTTGCAATTTCTTCAGACACGCCATCCATTTCATACAACATTTTTCCTGGCTGAATTTCAGCCACAAAAAATTCTACACTACCTTTACCTTTACCCATTCTTACTTCCGCAGGTTTTTTTGTAATTGGCTTATCAGGAAAAATTCTAATCCAGACTCTTCCTCCTCTTTTAATATGCCTAGTCATTACTCTTCTAGCTGCTTCTATCTGTCTTGCAGTAATTCTTCCTCTTCCAATTGCTTTTAGCCCAAAATCGCCAAAGCTTACTTTATTACCAGTAGTTGCTAAGCCACGATTTCTACCTTTATGTTGTTTTCTAAATTTTTGTCTCGCTGGCTGTAACATGTCTATTCCTTAACTTTATTAGATTCTTCATTTATTTTTTCAGATAATTCTTCTACAACAACTTTTTTCTTTACGGCAACTTTTACTGTTTTCTTTTCTTTATCATCTGATTTTTTAGCAGCAGTTTTAACTGATTTTTTTGGTGATACTTTAGGTTTATCTTCTATTTTTTGCTCTATTTCAGAATCATCATTGAGGATTTTTTTATTATCTTCAAAAACTTCTCCTTTAAATACCCAAACTTTGATGCCAATTATTCCATATGTTGTTTGAGCTCTAGCAACCCCATAATCAATATCTGCTCGGAGGGTATGAAGTGGAACTCTACCTTCACGATACCACTCAGATCTTGCTATTTCAATTCCATTTAATCTTCCTGCACTTTTTATTTTGATTCCTTGTGCCCCTAATCTCATTGCATTTTGCATAGCTCTTTTCATAGCTCTTCTAAACATAACTCTTTTCTCAAGTTGCTGAGCAATACTCTGTGCAATCAATGTTGCATCTATTTCTGGCTTTCTAACTTCTTCAATATTTAATTGAACAGGAATTCCCATTAAATTTTGTAAACTAGAACGCAAAGTTTCGATATCTTCACCTTTTTTTCCAATTACAATTCCTGGTCTAGCACTATAAATTGTAATTTTTGCATTCTTAGCTGGCCGTTCAATCACAATTTTACTTACTGCAGCATTAATTAATTTTTTATTTAAAAATTCTCTAACTTTTATATCATTATTCAAAAGCGATGCGAAATTCTTTGATGTTGAAAACCATTTTGATGACCAGTTTTTCTTAACTGCTAGTCGAAAACCAATTGGATTTACTTTTTGTCCCATAATAAACTCTCTTTAACTTCCTACAATCACAGTAATATGACTGGTTGGTTTAATAATTTTTCCTGCACGACCCTTAGATTGAGCACGAATCCGTTTTAGAACTGCACCTTTATTAACATAAATAGTTTTTATCACAAGTTCATCTACATCAGCACCTTTATTATTTTCAGCGTTAGCAATTGCAGACTCAACTACTTTCTTAATAATTTCAGCTCCTTTTTTTGGGCTAAAATTGAGAATATTAAGAGCATTGTCCACTTTTTTACCTCTAATAAGATCAGCAACTAATCTTGCCTTTTGAGGTGAAATTCTAACTCCTTTTAAAATTGCTGCAACTTCATTTGCCATAATTTATTCCTTTGTCTTCCTATCACCAGTATGACCCTTAAAAGTCCTAGTTGATGCAAATTCACCTAATTTATGTCCCACCATATTTTCTACAATTAATACAGGTATATGTTGACGACCATTATGAATTGCTACGGTTAAACCAATAAAATTTGGAAGTATTGTTGAGCGTCTTGACCAAGTTTTAATTGGTTTACGATCTCGATTCTCAGCTGCAATCTCAATTTTTTTTGCAAGATGTGAATCAACAAATGGTCCTTTTTTAATTGAACGTGACATATTTTCTACCTTTTATTTGATGGTCTACGACTGAGTCTCATATTATCAGTACGTTTATTATTTCTTGTACGATATCCCTTAGTTGGAACACCCCATGGGCTCACTGGATGCCTACCTCCAGAACTTCTTCCTTCTCCACCACCATGTGGATGATCAACTGGATTCATAACCACACCCCTTACAGTAGGCCTAACTCCTCTCCATCTCATTGCTCCTGCTTTTCCAATAGATCTCAAAGAATGTTCATCATTACCAACCTCACCAATTGTAGCTCTACAATCTACATGTACTTTTCTTACCTCGCCCGATCTTAATCTTAATTGAGCATAGGCGCCTTCCCTCGCTAGTAATTGAACTGACGACCCAGCAGATCTCGCCATTTGAGCTCCCTTACCAGGTTTAAGTTCTATACAATGAAGTGTACTACCTACTGGTATATTTTTAAGTGGTAATGAATTACCAACTTTAAATGGTGCGTCGCTACCGTTCATTAATTCTTCTCCTGGCATGAGACCTTTAGCAGCAATAATATATTTTCTTTCACCATCTGCATAACAAATTAGAGCTAAACGAGCCGAGCGATTTGGATCATATTCTAATCTTTCGACTTTTGCTGGTATACCATCTTTAACCCTTTTAAAATCTACCACACGGATATGTTGTTTGTGTCCCCCGCCTTGATGTCTAACAGTTATTCTTCCATGATGATTACGACCAGCTTTGCTAATTTTTTTCTCTAAAAGAGGTGCGTAAGGTTTACCTTTATGTAAACCTGCTGTCACTACCTTCTGTAAACCTCTTCTACCAGGTGATGTTGGTTTAACTTTTATAATAGCCATTTATATCTCCCTATTCACCCGTAAAATTAATTTCCTGCCCAGCTTTAATGCTCACATAGGCTTTTTTCCAGTCTGCTCTTTTACCCATACTATTTCGACTGGCTCTTTTTGCTTTTCCCTTAACGTTTAATAGATTCACATTTTTTACATCTACTTTAAACATCGCCTCAATTGCTTCTTTTATTTGTATTTTTGTTGCATCTTTTCTAACTTTAAAAATTACTTGATTTAATTTATCCGCCACCATAGTTGCTTTCTCGGTAACATGAGGGGATATGACTGATTGTAAAGACTTATCATTCA
>JAOMCC010000031.1 GCA_028344855.1 Nitrosomonadales bacterium
GGTTTATTGTCAATGCTTGCAGCATTTATAGCTTTTATCCCATTAAGAATACATTGTTTTACTGGGCAAGTTTGGGTTACCAGAAAAGGCTTAATTAGAAAAATTTTAAAGTTAATTGATAAATTAATAGGTAATTTAACCACTAAAAATATTGTTGACAGTAAGTCACAATTTCATTTTCTTTTAAAACATAAAATACTTAAAAAAAATAAAACTTTAGTTTTTGGAAGTGGTTCAATATGTGGAGTTGATTTATTAAAATTTAAGTCTAATAAAAAAATAAGAGATTCTCTTAGAATAGATTTTAAAATACCATCCTCGGCTTTTGTATATATATATCTTGGCAGATTAAATAAAGAAAAAGGTGTAAATGATCTTATAGATGCGTTCATATTAGCTAATTTAAAGTCAGCATATTTAATTTTAGCGGGGCCTGATGAAGAAGAAATTGTCTCTAATACAAAGAATCATTCATCAAATATTATTTTTACAGGATATACTAAAACCCCCCAAGATTTATTAGCTATGTCAGATATAATCTGCTTACCAAGCTATCGTGAGGGTTTTGGAACTGTTGTGATTGAAGCGGCAGCAGTTGGAATTCCAGCTATTGTCTCAAATATTTATGGCTTATCAGATACTATAGTAAAAAATCAAACTGGCCTTACACATAAACCAAGAGATATTAAGGGCATAGCTCAACAGATTGTTTATGCTTATTCTAATCAAAAATTGATGACTACTTTTGGTAAGGCGGCTCAAAAAAGAGCTAGAATTGAATTTGATTCCAAAATTTTAGTTAATCATTGGAAAGATTTTTATATTCAAAATTTAACGTAGCTTATTTCCAATCTTCATTAATCCATTGAATTGATTCCTCTGATAAAATGATTGGATGGACAATTTATTTCTTAGTTTTTTGTATTCAAAGCATTTCATTTTTGCTTTTACAACAACGCTCTTCCTCTCGACTGTATTTATAAGATATATTTTAAAGTCTAGGATATTTAGTAGATTTATTGATATACCGAATCAACGCTCTCTTCATATTAAACCTAAGTCAAATGGTGGTGGTCTTGCAATCATAATTCCAATAATAATTTCAATATTATTATATAGCTCCCAATTTTTTTATTTGATTCCATTTTTACTAGGTTTACTTTTTTTATCATTTTTAGATGGTCTTTTAGTAATTAAGCCATTAATTCGTCTTGCTGTTCAATTTGTAACAACATTTATATTTCTTTTAGCTTTAGATTTACAACTAAGTTATTTATTTCTCACTATTATATTATTTACCTTTATTTGGGTAATAAATTTATATAATTTCATGGATGGCTCAGATGGCCTCGTAACAGGAATGTCAATTATTGGTTTTAGCTTTTATACAACTATCTCTATTCTTGCAGGTGACTTTAATTTTGCAATATTGAATTGTATTATAGTTGCTGGCTGTACAAGTTTTTTATTCTTTAATTATCCTCCTGCCAAAATTTTTATGGGTGACATGGGATCAATTCCTTTAGGATTTTTGTGTGGTGCTATTGGAGTAATGGGTTGGAATAAAGGATTATGGCCACTTTGGTTCCCACTAATAGTTTTTTCTCCATTTATAGTCGATGCTACTATTACTTTAATCAAACGTTTTATTAAAAAAGAATCTTTGACTCAAGCGCATAGAAGTCATTATTATCAGAGAGCCATCCTTGCTGGATTTTCTCATAAACAAATCGCTTTATTTTCATACTTTTTAATGATATTTGCGGGGTTAATTGGATCGTTAGCTTTAATAATAGATAATCATAAAATCATCACTTTTATATTCATCTTGTTATTTTTTTGTTTTGTTTCAATCATTAGATTTGTAGATATAATATGGGCTAAATATTTAGTAAGTAATCAGAATAATGAATAAGTATATAGAAAATTTTATAGTAAAAAATAGAAGTTTTATTATTCTGTCTCATGATTTATTTGCAATAGCAAGTGCTTGGATTTTTGCTTACATCATAAGATTTAATTTTGAGATTCCTTTTGTTCAAATTGATTCTATGAAAAATAATTTGATTGTTGTATTAATTACTCAAATAATATTTCTTTTAATATTTCGTGTTCATAGGGCATCTTGGAGATTTTCAAGTATATCTGACTTAAAAAGAATTATTGTAGCTATCTTTTTTTCTTCTTTATTAATTAGTATATATTTTTCTTTTTTCTATCAGCAGCAGCCAGTAATTCCTCGTTCAATTATCCTTCTTAATCCTTTGCTTTTAGTATTATTTATGTTTGGAAGCAGAATTACTTATAGATATTTGAGAGAAGCTCTTGAATTTAATTCATCCTCTATCAAACCGAAAAATGTAATAGTTTTAGGCACAAGTAAAGAGGGCGTAGCACTAGTAAAAGCTTTATCGCCCAATCCAAATTGGCGAGTTATAGGTTTATTAGGAAATGATAAATCATTAAAAGGTACAGAAATTTCAGGAGTTAAGATTTTAGGTAATATTGAATTACTACCAAAACTATATAAAAAATTTGATATTGAAACAGCTTTGATTGCTATGCCATCTTCTGATTATGAAGATCGAAGAATGGCTTTAAATATTATAAAAGAGTTAGATCTTGAGTTATTAACAATTCCTAATTTTGAAGATTTAAGTAGTGGAAGACTAAGTGTTTCTCAAATTAAGCAAGTAGATGTTGAAGATCTGCTTGGAAGGGAATCGGTGAATTTGGATAATTCTGGTCTTAAAAATCTTATTCAAAATGATATTGTAATGATTTCTGGCGCTGGTGGCTCAATTGGTTCAGAACTTACTCGTCAAGTATTAAAATTTAAGCCAAAGATAATATTATGTGTTGATATATCTGAAGCATCTTTATATCAACTTGAACAGTCATTGTTAAAGTCATCAAGTACAAATATTCTATTCATTGTGGCAGATATAAAAAATGAAAAACGTATTAAGGATTTATTTGAAAGATTTAAACCTAGTATTGTTTTTCATGCTGCAGCTTACAAACATGTGCCACTAATGGAGACAGAAAATGTTTCGGAAGTTTTAATAAACAATTCTAAAGGTACTCACGACCTTGCACAGGTTTGTATATCGTATAAAGTTAAAAAATTTATTTTAGTTTCAACTGATAAAGCAATAAATCCAACTAATGTAATGGGAGCTAGTAAACGTTTAGCAGAAATTTTTTGTCAAAATTTACAAGGTAATACATTAACTGAATTCGTAGTAGTAAGGTTTGGAAATGTCCTAGGTAGCAGTGGTAGCGTTATTCCTTTATTTAAAAAACAAATAGAAAAAGGAGGGCCAGTAACTGTTACGCACCCAGAAATAACAAGATATTTCATGTCTATACCAGAAGCTTCTCAGCTTGTCCTTCAAGCTGGAATGATGGGTAGAGGCGGAGATATATTTGTTTTAGAAATGGGTAAGCCAATTAAAATATTAGATTTAGCTAAAGATATGATTAGTTTGTCTGGTTTGCATAAAGATGAAATTGAAATAAATTTTATCGGATTACGTCAAGGTGAAAAATTATATGAAGAATTATTAGCAGATAATGAGTTAACCAAACCTACAAATCATAAGAAAATAAGAATAGCTGAATCTAAATTAGATAATAAAT
>JAOMCC010000032.1 GCA_028344855.1 Nitrosomonadales bacterium
TTTAAACCGAATCTGTGTTGTACTAAATTTTATTTTATTTTGTTTAATTCTATGTTCAAGTATTGCTTTAGCTTCAGATTCATCTTTAGCTTTTATTGTTATTAGTTGGGATTCCTTCACAGCATAAACTTTAAATTGTTACTTCTTCGCTGATATATAATAACCTTTTTGCAGTCAAGATATTATATGAAAGATAATGAGGTAAAGGGGTGAAAGTAAAATTTATTGACCTATTTGCAGGTCTTGGGGGGATTCGAATTGGTTTTGAGGAGGCATGCAAAGAATTAGGAATGACTCCCCAATGTGTCTTTACATCTGAAATTAAAAAATATGCAGTAGAAATATATAAAAATAATTTTGATAATAATGATGTATATGGAGACATCACTCAAATAAATGAAAAAGATATTCCAGATTTTGACTATTTATTAGGAGGATTTCCTTGTCAAGCTTTCAGTGTTGCGGGAACACGGAAAGGATTCAAAGATGCGCGAGGCACTTTATTTTTTGATATTGCACGAATAATAAAAGAAAAAGAACCTAACGGGTTTTTGTTAGAAAATGTAGAGGGGCTAGTTTCACATGATAAAGGCAGAACACTAGAGACTATTCTTAATATACTCCGAAAAGATTTAGATTATATTGTTGAATGGAAAGTGCTCAATTCTTCAGATTTTGGTGTCCCACAAAATAGAAAGCGCATATACATTGTAGGAAAAAAGAAAGAATCAGTTAGTTTAGAAAATTTTACTCAAAAAAAAACATTTTTTGGAAACATACTCGATAAAGACTTTCCTCCAGTAGAAACTAAATTTACAAAAAGATTGTTAGAAATCTATACGCCAAATGAGCTTGAAGGAAAGTCTATTAAGGACAAAAGAGGAGGAAAGAATAATATTCATTCGTGGGACTTAGAGCTAAAAGGAAAAATTTCAAAAGACCAAAAAGAATTATTGAGTACTTTATTACTTGAACGTAGGAAGAAAAAATGGGCAATCATCAAAAATATTAAATGGATGGATGGAATGGCACTTACTCTTAATGAAATACATTCTTTTTATTCATTCTTATCCAAAAATGAATTAAAAAATATGCTTAATGATCTGGTAGATAAAAAGTATTTATCTTATGAGCACCCGAAAGATTTAATAGATAACGTTAGGGTTCAAGATCAAAATAAAGAAAAGGGTTACAATATAGTTACAGGAAAATTGAGTTTTGAATTTCATAAAATTTTAGATAAAAATGGCATTGCTCCTGCTATTGTGGCAACAGAAGTAAATCGATTTGGAGTAATAGATAATAATAAAATTAGACGTTTAACAGAAAAAGAATGTCTAAGATTATTTGGTTTTCCTGAATGGTATTCTTCAAATATCGCCCTTTCAGAACTATATGACTTGATTGGTAATACTGTGGTAGTCCCTGTAATAAAAGCTATTTCGCGAAGAATATTAAAACAACCATTAAATTAAAATTTTATGTTCTTGTAATTTTTTTTCAAAATCATTTTTAAAATTTGTCTTATTGTTGTATTGATACTCTGTTTCATATAATGCATTAGTAAAATCTCTTGGATTAGTAAATAAAGGAAATTGATTTCTATCTGAGTGAAATGATCCAGGTCTAATATTAACTATTACGCCCTGCTTTATTTGAGTTTTAAGTGGATATAATCCTGTACCAGAGCAAATTTCCCAAATTTTTTTTAACCATATTTTCTGTATTTTTAGTACAGACTTGTCAAGCTCATATGAAAAAATTAAATAATCTGCAAACAATCTAAATGGATTTTCTGACAAAGATCTGCAATAACCATCAAAATTAGCAACATCAAATGCTGGCGATGCATCATGATTAAAAGTTTTAATTTCAAGATAACCATCATTTAATTTACCAGCAAAATAATCGGGAAACTCTTGAGAGCTGTTGGGATTGAAAATATTTAAGTTTTGTTTTTGAGCCCAAAAACCAAACCATTCTTCAATTAGCCCACCAATTCCATCTTTTTTTTCTACCTGAATAGAATGTCCACCAAGATTAAAAATAGTCCCTCCTGACAATGAAGTTATATTCTGAACTAATAATTTATATGCTTTTTGTGACTCTGGGTGATATGCTTGGGAGGTAATCATATGGACATTTTAGTAAAATTGTAAATGTTATTATACATCACTATTTTGGGCGCTCTAGGTAATCTAAAACCTCCTGATATAAGGAGTTATAGATGATTGATTGGTGGAGCTGGGGAGCATCAATTTCATCTGTATTATCCTCCATAGTTGTGTATTTAGCCAATCGGATCGCCCTACTCATAATCATACGTAGTCCATAGTAGTCATTGTGGTGTATTACAATCTCATGCCATTTGACATATGAATTGACATATGAATTTCAGATTGACATATGAATTTGCCCACTTAATTGTCTGGGGGTAAACTGATCTCATGAAAAATCTCTTCCTACTCTTATTACTAATAACTAATCTGGTGATGGCTTTACCACCATGCCCAGAAGGTAATAAGGAATTTTGGAATGAATGTAAAGGTACCAAGAACTTGCCAGATGGTGATAAATATGTAGGGGAATGGAAAGATGGCAATGCACATGGACAAGGAACTCATACACATCCAACTCTTGGAACCTATGTAGGGGAATGGAAAGATGGCAAAATGCATGGACAAGGGACTTATATAGGTTAAGCTGGTGAAAAATATGTAGGGGAATGGAAAGATGGCAAAAAACATGGGCAAGGCACCTCAACATTTCTTGGTGAAAAATATGTAGGGGAATGGAAAGATGGCAAAAAACATGGGCAAGGCACTTATACAGTTGAATATGGTGATGTAACCTATGTAGGGGAATTTAAAGACGATAAAAAACATGGACAAGCGACTGTAACATATTTGGAATGGAAAGATGGCAAAAGACAAGAAGGTGATGAATATGTAGGGGAATATAAATACAACAAAAGACATGGACAAGGGACTTATACATTTCCAGACGGTAAAAAATTTAGTGGAGAGTGGAGATATGGTGAATTTGTAGATGGAGAACATTTTAAAACACTAAAAGAAGCACTAAAAATGACAGTTTCAGCTACAAATTTTCAATTAGCCCCAATTGATTTACAAAAAACTACAATCGAACAAATGATTTGGGATGATGTTCAATTAAAATTTCCATTTGAGGGTGGCTGGGGTTATTCAAAAGATGATGCTCTTATAATAAATAAAAATCATGCCAATGTTACTAAAGGAGTGCCATTTTACGGGGTAGGTTTTGAGTATAAATTCGTTAGATATAGATTATATAAAGAACTTGCCTTAAATAGGAATCATTATTTTGTAACAGAATCAGTAAAATATAACCTTAAAACACAGGCAGTTATAAGAGGTGAAGGAGGTAAGGTATATGATCTCCTTAAATTTGAAATTTGTGCCGAGGAATTATTCCTTAATGATAAAGGGGAACCCAGCATTCAGAGCGATGTTTTATTATGTTATGACACAGAATATTGGTTTGAAATATCAAGTTTTTTTGGTAAATGAAAAAACTACTCCCTTTTTTATTAGTTACTATCCAAATAATTT
>JAOMCC010000033.1 GCA_028344855.1 Nitrosomonadales bacterium
TTATAAAATTACCTTCTTTACCTTTTAGATATACTAAATTAGAACTTTTAAGATCTATTAATTTCTGTCTAAATTCAGCTATCCAATTTAAAGGAGATTCATCTAAAAAGTTTTGGTCAATTTTAGTTACTTGTATTTCTTTTTTTAATGCTGAATTTATTGTATTGAGAAGTTTTTGTAATGAAATAGGTTTTTCAAGAAAATCATATGCTCCAATTTTAGTTGCTTCGATTGCCGTATCAATTGTTCCATGTCCTGACATCATTAAAACTGGACAATTTATTTTATTTGTTTTAGCCCATTCCTTTAATAAGGTTATTCCATCACAATCTGGCATCCATATATCCAACAAAATAAGACTAATTTCTTCTTTGTCTCTAATTTTTCTAGCTACCTCAGCATTTTCTGCTAAAAATACTTTATGACCTTCATCTTGAAGTATATCTTTCAATGATTCTCTGATGTCCTGTTCATCGTCTACGATTAATATATTTATCTTAGTCATAAATTTATTTACTTCCAATTTTGAGATTTATCTGTACTTTGGTTCCAGAATTTTTCATTCTTTTAATAGTAATTTTACCATCATGTTCTTCAATAATTTTATGAACAACTGCCAAGCCTAAACCTGTACCTGTTTGTTTTGACGTCACATAAGGCTCAAAAATCCTCCCAATTATTTCGTCAGGAATTCCTTGCCCATTGTCCTCAACAACTAATTCAACTTCTTTAATTTTTTTATTAATATATATTATTATTTTTGGCTCTTTTATTCCTTTTAGAGCATCCTGTGAATTCTCTAATAAATTTATAATTACTTGTCTTAATTTATTCTTATCAGCATAAATAATTGGTATATTTTTACTTTTTATAACCTCTATTACTTCAGCTATTTCATATAAATTAATTACTTCCTCTACAAGCTCTTCTATTCTTATCGCATCTTTCTGAATTTTTGGTGGTCTTGCATACTCTGCAAATTCATTTACCATTATTTTTAATGCATTAACCTGATTTATAATTGTATTTGTAGATCGTTTAAGAATATTCGAATCATCTTGACTTAGTTTGTTTTCAAATTTATGACGAATTCTTTCAGCAGATAACTGAATTGGAGTTAATGGATTTTTTATTTCATGAGCAAGTCTTCTTGCAATCTCTCCCCAAGCACTGTGCCTCTGAGCTTGAGTAACTTCAGATATATCGTCAATTACAAGTACATAAGATTTCCCTTTTGTATCATTTAGCGGGGTTATTTGTAACATTATTGTTCTTTCTTGCTTATCCTTATTTAATTTAAATTCTTGACTTATTTCTTTATTATTCTTTTTATTGTTATCTATATAAGACTCAACAAATATATATAAAGGGCGAAAGAGTAAATTTTTTGAAATAACTTTACTCATAAGTTCATTGTCCATAACTTTTGCCTTATTAATGAGCATTTTAGATGCAGCAATATTGTTCAATCTAATAATTTTTTTATCATCTAAAACAATAACACCAGTAGTTAAATGCGCTAATATAGTTTCAAGAAATGTTCTTGCTACTTCAAGCCTTTTTCTGTCTTCCTCCGAGCTTCTCGTAGCTTGTCCGAGTTGAGATGTCATACTATTAAATGAGCTAACTAAAACCCCTATTTCATCCTTTCCTTGCTCTGGAATAATTTTTTTATAGTTTCCTTTTGATATTTGTTTTGTTGCATCAGCAAGCATTGCCAATGGTGATGAAAATTTTCTACTAATAACAAATGATACTGCAACTGATGATAATAAGGCCAATAACACTACTAATGTTAGTGTTAAAATATAAATAATTTTTAAGGAATTCCTACTGTATGTTAACTGTTGATATTCATCAAAAACAGATTCAACAGATAAGGCTAAATTAGCAATTGATGGTGGAATTGGTTGTGTTAATTGAAGAATTAATTTTTTAGCCATTATATTTTCTGAAAGAATAGGGGTAAATGTTTTTAAATAAATTTGATCCCCATCTGATTCTTCAATTCTTCCAAAAAAATCTATGCCTCCTCTTTCCAAATCTTTAATATTGGGAATTGGGGGTATCAAATCATTTTTTTCACTTGAAACTTCTATAATAATTGAGTCTTGATCAAAAATAACAGCATCTTGTATCCCAAATTTAGCTCTTAAATCAGTAAGTATATTATTTCTTTCTTCTGGTTTAGCATTTCCAATCGAGTAAGCGATACTTTTTCCCTTTAACTCAATATCTTTCATTAAAATGTCAATAGTCTTTTGTCCTAAAGTTAATCCTCCTTCTAAGGCTGATTCAACCTTAACATCAAACCATGACTCAATTGATTTAGTTAAAAAATTTACAGATACTAAATAAACTATTAGAACTGGAATAATTCCCATTAACGCAAAAGATAAAACAAGTCTTAACGTTAATCTACTCCCTGTAATTTCTTTTTTTATATTACGAAGTAAACGAATAATTTGAACTGCTATTAAAATAATTAATGAAAAAATAAAAAAGATATTTAAAGCTAATAAGATTCTAAACGAATCACTAGATACTAATTCTGAATTTGAGATTGCTTTTGCTAATAAAATAAGTAATGCAATTCCAATAAACGCTACAGTTGTAATGATATATTTCATTGAATTTTTCCTAGTTTATGAATGCTCTTTTGTGAGCTCATGTACCAAGTTCTATCAAAATAATTTACCTGTAATGGTTTAGGTAATTTTTTTCTTTCTAACATTACTGTGAGCCATAATTCATAATTTTTATTTTGATCATCGAATGTAAACTCCATATTTTCAACTTTTAATAATTTTTTTATTGCATTTTCCATTATTTTATTTTCATGCTTTTGTCCATTAACATCAATAATTTCATATATTTTCCTTAATGCTTTATATTCAATTTGGTAATACCTTACTTCTGTTTTAACAGTTTTAGTTGGCCAAATATTTCTTAACTCAACAACTTTTAAAGTTACCTTAAATACTAATGGAATTCCTTTATTAATTGCTTCT
>JAOMCC010000034.1 GCA_028344855.1 Nitrosomonadales bacterium
TTTGTTGGTGCATTTCTTAAATGCAAAGGTACGTCAAATTGTTGATGTTCTTTAATAAAAGCTTTTGCCTCATTATAAGCCATATATGATGAATTACTTTTAGGAGCTGATGCTAAATATAAAATAGCATTTACTAATGCTAATTCTCCTTCTGGATAACCCAATCTTTCAAAAATTTGGTAAGCCTCTAAAGCAACTGTTTGAGCTTTTAAATCGGCTAAACCGATGTCTTCTATAGAAATTCTTATTATTCTTCTCGCTAAATAAAGTGGGTCAGCACCACCATCAAGCATTCTTAGCAACCAATATATCGATGCATCAGGATCTGAACCTCTAACTGATTTATGCATTGCTGATATTTGATCATAGAATTGTTCACCACTTTTATCAAACTTTCTAGTTTTGTCAGAAATGATTTTCTCAACTAGTTTATTATTTATATTTCCCTCTATTTTAGGTTTAAAGTTATTAATAAGCATTTCAAGTAAATTTATTAAGCGCCTGGCATCTCCGTTTGCATATTCAAGAATGATATCTTTGGCTTTATTATCTATTTTTATTTTGTCAAATTTATTTATTACCTTATCAATGATTATCTTTAATTCATCTAAAGATAATATTTTTAAAACGTATATCTGACATCTGCTTAATAATGCGGTATTGACTTCAAAAGAAGGATTTTCAGTTGTTGCGCCTATCAAGGTTATTAGTCCTGATTCAATGTGCGGTAAAAAAGCATCTTGTTGACTTTTATTAAATCTATGCACTTCATCAATAAAAAGTATAGTTTTTTTGTTTTGTTGTTCTAATGAAAACTTTGCTTTTTCTAGTGACTCCCTTATTTCTTTAACTCCAGACAGAACAGCTGAAATAGAAACAAATTGAGCATCTGTACTATTTGCAATCACACGAGCTATTGTCGTCTTACCTACCCCTGGTGGGCCCCATAAAATCATAGATGGTAGATTTCCAGAAGTTATTGCGACTTTCAGTGACTGTCCATCACCCAAAATGTGCTCTTGTCCTATAATATCTTCAATATTTTTAGGTCTTAAGAATTCAGCTAAAGGAATTGATGGTTCAGTGTTCATTTAATTTTTTATAACGTCAATATCATCAGGAGTATTAAATAAGAAGAATGCATCATTAATTTTGGTATTCTGATTTATATTAATAAATTGAATTTCAGTTTCATTATCGAATTCGTCAACAATTCTCATATGATTTAATCTATCTTGGTAAAAATTAATAAATACTTCTTTGAAATTAGCTTTTTCAGGGTCATGAGGCACTGCTTTAAACCAATTAATTTCTTTGTCATTAATTGTGGTTATTTTAAACAAACTCTCTATGTCTTTAGTTACTAATAACATTGCTGGACTAACTCCACCAATTTTTTTTAACTGACTAATAACAACCTGCTTTAAATCAGGGTCATAAAGATATAATAATTCGCCATCACTTATTAATTGACTTTTTAATGGTTTTAGATAATCCCACTTAAATAAATTAGGTTTTTTAAAAAAAAATTGACCTGAAACTTCTTGAAGTATTGCGCCATTTTGATCCGTTACCTTTTGTTTGAAACCACCAGTAAGCGATTTCATTTTATTTAATTTTTCTGATAATTCAGAATGTGAATTAGCTGATACATTTAAACAAAATAATAATAAAAGAAAAAGTCTAATCATCTTTATTGTTAGCTATAATTTCTCGATTTCCATTACTTTGCATTGGTGATACTAACCCAGCTTTTTCCATATCCTCAATAATTCTGGCTGCACGATTATAGCCAATTCTCAAATTTCTTTGAATATATGAGATTGAGGCTTTTTTAGATTTGAGCACAATTTCAACAGCTTCATCATAAAGGGGGTCTTTCTCCCCAGACGGACTAGATTCTCCTAAAATATTGTCAACTCCCTCATTAGGATTAAGTATTTCTTCAATATATTCAGGCTCACCTTTCGATTTAAGAAAATTAACTACTTTATGAACCTCTTGATCAGAAACAAAAGCCCCGTGTATTCTGTCTGGATAGCCTGTTCCAGGCGGCATATATAACATATCCCCTTTACCTAAAAGTGTTTCTGCCCCCATTTGATCAAGAATTGTTCTTGAATCTATTTTACTTGATACTTGAAATCCAATGCGCACTGGAATATTTGCTTTAATTAATCCAGTAATAACATCAACAGATGGTCGTTGAGTAGCTAAAACTAGATGTATTCCAGATGCTCTTGCTTTTTGTGCTAGTCTGGCAATTAATGACTCAATTTTTTTACCCATTGTCATCATTAAATCTGCTAACTCATCAATAACAATTACAATTAATGGTAACTCTTCTAAAATCTCTGGGTTATCAGGATCTAATGAAAATGGATTTGTTAAAGGCGTTCCTTTTTCACTAGATTCTTTAAGTTTCTGATTGAATCCAGCTAAATTTCTAACACCAAATTCAGACATTAACTTATATCTTCTTTCCATTTCTAAAACACACCAATTTAATGCGTTGCTTGCCTGTCTCATATCAGTCACTACAGGTGATAATAAATGTGGGATCCCCTCATAAACTGATAGCTCAAGCATTTTAGGATCAATTAAAATCATTTTAACCTTATCAGAAGTTGCTTTGTAAAGAAGGCTTAAGACAAGCGCATTAATAGCGACAGATTTTCCTGAACCAGTTGTCCCAGCAATTAAAATATGTGGCATTCGAGAAATATCTGCAATTTCTGGTTTACCGGCAATATCTTTTCCTAATGCAACTGATAATAAAGCTGCCGTATCAGCAAAAGTTTTGGAACTAACTATTTCAGAAAGGTAAACAATCTGACGATCAGGATTTGGAATCTCCAAACCCATACAAGTTTTTCCAGGAATGGTTTCTACTACTCTGACGCTACTTACCGATAATGCTCTAGCTAAATCTTTGGCTAAATT
>JAOMCC010000035.1 GCA_028344855.1 Nitrosomonadales bacterium
AATATTAACTATTTCTTTAAAATTATTAATTGAGTCATGAATATCAATATTAGTCCAATTTTGTTTTTCACCATAGCCAAAATTAACTTTGATAAACTTAAGATTATTCGTTTTTGCAGCTTCCCCATCATTTTTGGTATCTCCAACAAAATAAGCATTTGCAAATATTGGATTTTTCTTAACAAAAAATGCTACTAATTTATGTTTATTTTTTATTTCTTCATTCATTTCGTTAGTGCAACCAATCCATTCGAAAAAATTACTCCAGCCATAATGTTTAATTAATTTAAATGTTGGTTCTTTTCTTTTATTTGTGGCAATTGCTAGTTTGTCACCTCTTTTAATTAATTCTTTTAAGGTATTTAAAACTCCAGCATATGGTTTGGTTTCAAATAAAAATTTTTCATCATATTGTTCTTTAAACATTTCCATAAATTGTTTATGTTGAAAATCGTTTTCTTTTCCCAGTATAAGTTTTGTTGTTTCAGTTAACGTCGGACCTATTATGATTTGTTCAGCTTTTTTTATCCTTGATGGAGCTATTGACATAGTTGTTTTTTGGTAACATTTTCTAATAGGTTTTTCAGAATCAACTAATGTCCCATCAAAATCAAAAATCCAATATTTATCCATCTATAAAGTTACCCATTCATTTATTGATATACTTTTTTGAATCCCTTCGAGTGTTTTTGCGTTCCATATTGCATCTGCGGGTTTGAGTTTCACATGGGTATCTTGAAGTATTGAGCTATTAAAATGTTCAATCTCTAAATCAAAATGGTTTGCTGTAGGAACAATTTCTTCTTTGGACCCTGATTTTTCTGTAGTGTAGGATATTTTTGCTGGTATATTATCAGGCTGCCAAACTAGCGGACATTTTAGCCTTCCATTTTGACCAAATACTTCAAATTCTGATCTTCTAGTACATTCAAAACTTATATCGAAAGTTGCTTTTTTGTCTGAACCAAAATCAATCATACCTGTTGTAGATATATCTGCATTGTGTTCATTAAGTTTAGATTGTCCATATACCCTCAAAGGGTTTTCTTTAAAACAATTTCTTAAAGTATGAATTGCATAAGGACCAATGTCCCAAAGAGCACCACCACCTTTACTTATTTCTCTATTAATTCGATAAAATCTAGCTGGTTGAATTGGAAAAGAAAACATGGAATGGGCATAATTTACTTCCCCTAAGATACCAGAATGAATAATATTTTGTAATCGATCAAATTGAGGATGAAATGCATACATAAAGCCCTCCATAATCTTTACATTATTTTTTTTAGCTTCATTTATAAGGTCTTTAACTTCACTTGATTTTATAGCCATTGGTTTTTCAATCAGAACATGTTTTTTATTTTGTATAGCTTTTAATGCTGGCTTAGTATGTTCTTCATTAGACAATGGAATATAAATTGCATCAATTTCGTTATTACTAAGAATTGAATCAAAGCCTGTATGACATTCTATTTTTGAAATATGACTTAAAGCATACTTTTTAATACATTCTTTTGCTGAATTTGGGCGGCGACTTCCAATAGCTTTTAATTCTCCGTTTTTGCTATTAATAATTGCTGGTATCATTTTCTCAGTAATTCTGGCCGCACCGAGTATTGCCCAATTTATTTTTTTCATATCTTCTTCTTTGCTTATTTCTTTATCGATAACATATTATAATGTAATTGATAGGATGAAGGTCATTAAGAATTAAGGTAATATTAGTCTATGACAAATGCTAAAGTTATTATTCCAATAAGAAACCTAGATAAAAATCTTAGATTTTTACAAGATAACTTACTTAAAGATGGAAGTATTAATTTTGATGAAGCAAGCTTAGATGATTTACTTAAGAAACTTCCTATCGAAAAGCCAATTAATCAACTTTTACATCCAGAAGTAAGATATGAAGTTACTGATCATTGTAATGCATCATGCATCATGTGTCCCAGAGATGAGCATGAACATGGGCGTGAGCATGGAATTATGGATCAAGATAAATACGAGAAAAGTATTGACGAAGTTGTAACTCTTGGAGCTAAGCATATTGTTCTAACTGGATTTGGTGAGCCTATGCTGGATAAAAATTTAGAATTAAAAATAGCTTATGCAAAAAAAAATGGATTATCAACATATATAATTTCAAATGGTTCAGTTCTTAATAGTAAACGTGCACAAAAAATATTAGAGGCTGGTTTAGATGAAATTCGAATTAGTTTTTATGGGATGGGAGAAGATACTTACAACACAGTAATGCAAGGTCTTGATTTTGAAAGAACAAAAAATGGACTTTTAAAATTTATAAAATTAAGAGATGAACAAAATTATAAAACTAAAATTCAGATTTCTTATTTAACACTACCTGAGAATGAGAAAGATGAGCAAAATTTTCGAGAATTTTGGGAGCCTTTAGTCGATGCTATAGAAATTTGGAAACCGCATAACTTCGGTGATGGACGTGATTATAGAGATCGCTCAAATAAAGAAATTCAGTCAGAAAAAACAACATGTG
>JAOMCC010000036.1 GCA_028344855.1 Nitrosomonadales bacterium
TTTTATTTTTCCATCGATAAATAGATTCAACTTTTTCAATTATATTGACACAAGCTGCTAAACCCTCTTCAACTAATTCTTTTGATATTTTTTGAGCTTGCTTTTTGTTTGCAAATGTAGATAAAGCTATAATAAAAAAAGATTTGGGCATTGTAATTTTTTTACTCTTATTTATATAAACAAATTTAGATTAAAGGAAAGTTTATGTTTAAACAACATTTAAATGAGTCAGGCAAAACCTATACTGAACATTTTATTTTTGCTTTTGTTGCTGGATGGCTACTAATTTATGCAGGAATAACCTCAATTATTCATGCTATTGTCCCTAGTTTATTTCCATTTACAAGTCAAAAGATTGTTCAAAAATTATTAAGCAATCTACAAGAACGATAGATTTTTAATTGATAATACTAGGAGAATAATATGGATTGGATATATCTTGGTTTAGGTACAGCATTTGGTACTAGCCTTATAGGGTCAAGTTTTTTAACAAACATTTTATTGGGTTGGTTGATATGGGAATTAAGAAAAATAAGAAAAATTAATCAATTAACTAAATAAATTTTTTGTTTTTTTATGTCTTTTTAAAAACCTTTTGATTTAAAAAAAATATAAAATAAGACACCCATAAAAATTATTGGGATTGACAGTAAAAATGATTCTTTCGGTGTTGCTAGAATATTTTTAATAGAGTGGCGATAATAAAATACAATCATTGCAAGAGCTAACAACAATCCTAATATCCTAAAATCTGAATTCATATGATTAATCTTCCTAAATTAATTAAAAATACCTTAAATTACTTAACTGGGCAAATTAGAATATGATTTTATTATGTTATTAATATATGATATTGGCTCTGATAGCTAATTCATCATATAATGTTACAAAAATAGGGTAATTGTTACCCTTTTTTTATAACAATCCCCTAGGAAAAACATGATTAATAAGGTAAGAAAGTCTTTTAAAGCTGAGAATAATTGGCATTTATTCATCATTTTTTTAGTTTTTGCTATTAGTGGAACTCTATCGGTGATTGTTTCTGGGCCAATTATTGATTTTTTAAAAATTAATGAGCTTGTTGATAGCTATTCTTTGTATTTAACAATTAAAATATTAATTATATTTCCTGTTTACCAAATTGTTCTTCTTGTTGTTGGTTCTTTTTTTGGGCAGTATAGATATTTTTTAGACTTTGAAAAAAAAATGTTGATGCGATTTAAGAAAAAATAAACTTTATATTAATTTTTTGATTTTTCTTCTAATTTCTTGATCTCATTTTTATCACCACAGATATACATTTCATATTTTGTTTGCGCACATATTTCTTTATTAGGCACGATTAAGCAAGTATTTAAATAACCTTCATAAGCTTCTTTATCATAAATACATGAAACAGATGGTTTTGAGTATTCTATTCTTATGCCTTGTTCATTAATAAAAATTTCCTTACTCTGACCCAACATTGGAATCATTAAAAATAGTAGGGTTAGTTTTTTCATATCAATTCTCTCTAGTGCTTTTATTCTTATGGTAATTATTCCAATACTGCTCTTCTTTAACTTTCTGTATAGCATCTTCAGGCCTCATAGAAGCTTTCTCTTCAATCTTATGAACAGAATAAGGTAATAAGTGTTCAAGTTTTTTCATAAAAACTCTATTATGGATGTAAATAAAAAACCTTATTCATCACCTGCCACTTACCATCAACTTTGAGCAGATTTAGAAAATCAGTGAAACGAGAACCTTTCCAATTATCAAGCTCAATTTTCACATTTGCTACAGTGCCTTGGATATCAATTTTTGAAATACTATAAACTAAATCTGTGGCTGCACCATTACCATCATGCCAATCATATAAAGTTTGAATTGGTCCTGCAATCAAATCTTGTCCAACGTAGCCATACCATGAAGCGTCATCATGAAATGAAGGTCTCATTTCAGAACCTTTTCCTGAGATTGCACCTTTTAGATAATTAGCTGTTAGTAAATTAGTTATTGCTTTATAGTCATTAAGGTCAGTAGTTGTACTCATAATAATCTCCAATTTATTTGAGACTAGTTTACCCCCAGACAATTAAGCGGGCAAATAAGTGGAGTTGAAAAACTAAACCATATATTAGGTTTCCTTGTTATTTCTATCTGAATCTTCTTCCAATTGCCCTTTTCTTAATTTTTTTTCCCTTGCGGTGTCATGAATTTTATCTGTCTTAATGAATTTAACTACTTTTGTAACATATGTGAACATACCAAGAATACCAATCGCGATGAGTA
>JAOMCC010000037.1 GCA_028344855.1 Nitrosomonadales bacterium
AATGCAGAAACACATTATGAAGTGCTTGAAAGATTTAATATGCACACTTATATAAAATGTATCCTTAAAACTGGAAGAACTCATCAGATTAGAGTTCATATGCAAGATAATAAGTCTCCGATTGTTGGAGACCAAATCTATGGCTTAAAAAAAATTATTCCTTCAAAATCAATGACAACTGATTTTAAAGATAAAACTTTAAAATTTGAACGTCAAGCCCTTCATGCCAAGGCTCTTGGGCTAATTCATCCAACAACAAAAAAGTCTCTTAAATGGGAGGTAGAATTACCCGATGATATGAAAAATTTATTGGAATTAATAAGAAAAGAATCTAAATATGAACCAATGGAGAATAGTTTTGAAATTGATAAAAATTACTATATAACTAATAATCCCATCAGTTATGATGATGATTTAGAATTTGAAGATGAATAAAGATTTTATATATCCTGATTGGTCCATTCCAATTCCGACTAATATTAAAGCAATTCAAACTACTCGAATTGGTGGGGTAAGTAGAGGTGAATATTCTTCTTTGAATTTAAGTAATAAGGTCGGAGATAAAGAACAAAATTTAAATGATAACCTTGAAATACTGTTAAAAGAATTACCATCTTTACCTTCATGGCCAAATCAAATTCACTCAAATAAAGTTCGAGAACTTAAAAAAGTAATTCAACCTTTTGAAGAGGATGACAAGATTATCCAACAAAATGAAGATTACCTTAATTGTGATGCTGTATATACCTTTGAAAAGAAAAATATTTGTGCTGTAAGAACTGCAGATTGCCTACCAATTTTACTTACAAACAAAGGAGGAGATTTTGTAGCTGCAATTCATGGCGGATGGAGGGGTTTAGGTGCTGATATCATTAAAAATACAATAGATGAACTTAGTAATGAATATAAAACGAGAAGTAGTAAATCATCAGATATGTTAGCATGGCTTGGACCATGTATTAGCTCAGATAATTATAGGGTTGATCAAGAAGTTGTTGATTACTTTATTTCTAATGTCGAAGATTTTGATTCAATTAGTTCAACTTTTAAACCAATTCGTAGCATTCATGATGGCTTAAAATTTGAATTAAGTTTGAAATCAATCGCATTTTATCAGCTTCAAAATCAAGGCTTACTTGCAAAGAATATAACTGGAAATTATAGTGACAGTTATCCTGGCTCTGGCTTGTGTACTTATGATCAAAAAGACAAATTTTATTCATATAGAAGAGATGGTGTAACAGGGAGAATGGCAACCCTAATATGGATGGAATAATTTTTACTTTAGCTTTTATTAATATAATATAAGATTTTTTTAAGGATAGTTTATGACGCTTTATTGGATAATTGGGACCTGCTTTGTGGGTGGTTTAATAAGTCTCTTTTTTGCTGCAGTAATTTTTAAAAATGCTTCAAATACATTAATTACTAACATGGTAAGCCTTGCTGTTGGAACACTTTTAACTACAGCTTTTCTTGAGATAATTCCTCATGCTATGGAATTTTCAGATAATTATCACGAGACAAGTTTTTTTGTTCTGATAGGTATTCTTGTTTTATTTATTTGTGAAAAGCTTATGATATGGCGTCATTGTCATGGGCCAGATTGTGAATCACATTCATTAAATAGTGATATTAATAACAACAAGAGAGGAAGTATTATTATAGTTGGTGATTTATTTCACAACTTCGTAGACGGAGTGCTGCTTGCAAGTGCGTTCTTAGTTAATATTAATCTTGGGCTTGTTACTGCATTTTCAATAATTGCCCATTGCTTGCCTCAAGAAATGAGTAATTTTTCTATTTTACTTGATTCTGGTTTTACCAAATTTAAAGCATATATGTTTAATATTGCATCAAGTTTTGCAACATTGATTGGGGCACTTTTATCTTTTTATATTTTAAGCATGATGAATGACTTGATACCAATTATTCTAGCTCTAACAGCTTCAAGTATGATTTACGTTTCTGTTTCAGATTTAATTCCTGGCCTTCATAAAAAAACAGACACAATTGAGTCGGTTAGACAAATTGTAATGATTGCTATTGGGGTAGTTATTATTTATATAATTCATTCATATCTTCACTAGATATGACTATTATTACCAGATTTGCACCAAGTCCTACTGGCTATCTTCATGTCGGGGGTATAAGAACAGCGCTATTTTCATGGGCTTATGCTAAAAAAAATAAAGGTAA
>JAOMCC010000004.1 GCA_028344855.1 Nitrosomonadales bacterium
AATGATTTAGTAAAAAAGCATTAACTGCAAAATCAACAGTAGCTACAAAGCATATTGATTTTTTATTTTCCATTATTAACTCTATGGAATAAAGCTAGAATTAAATTAATACGATCAGGAATAATCTTAAAAATACTTCTTCGTTTCATCGTTGATAAATTATTTTCATGTCGATTATATATAATTAAAGGCGTAGCTATAAAAATCACTTTAAATCGATATAGCTTCGATAGAATACCAATCCAAGCATCATGAAATATTCCTGATTTAATTGGAATTGGTAAAACATTCTTTAAAATATTTCTTTTAAATGCCATGCAACAACCTGTAAATGAATTACTATAGATATTTTTTATAAGACCATTAGAGCTTCCAATTTCTGCAAACAAAGAATTACTAACTAAATTACCATTTTGAATTATTTTTGCATCATGAACTATTAGATCAACGTTGTTTATTAAGAAAAAATTTCTTACAAAAGAAACTTTATTATCAAGCCATTCATCATCCTGGTCGCTTAGAAGAATAATATCTCCATTAGCAACTTTCAATGACTTATCAAATGCTGCTACTACACCAATATTACTGGTGTTTCTAATTAATATTATACGAGAATCTTTAAAATTTTCGATAATTTCTACTGTATTATCTACCGAACAATCGTCAACGATAACTAGTTGATCTTTTTTACTCAACTGACTTAATATTGATTGAATTTGAATCTTAATAAATCTAGATCCATTATATGTAGCCATACAAACTGTAATTTTCAAAGTTTAGTCCTTAATAAATCTAATATTATTATTTTTTAGCGACAAGAGTCCAATGCCAACAAAAATTCCTAATAATTGGCAAGGTTAAAATAAAATCATCAAAATATATAATTAATTTCTGTAACCATATTGGTAAGTCTATAGATTTATCCTGGGGTAATTTACTATTAACTATAGAAAGTAATGTATGAATGAATCCAAATAAAAACCATATTCTTTGGATTTTTTCTAATTTTAAATTAGATTCGTTAAGAAATAATTTAAAATCAGAATAAGTAAAACCTTCTGTTTCTGAATCTCCTATAGAAACATCTGAATGTTTTGAACTAGTATATTTTTCTATCATTAGAAGTTTTTTTAAAAATCTAATACAAGGATAAATATAAAAATAAGGCCAACTATTCGGTTCAAATCCCACGATCAAAATTCCATTTGAGCTTAAAGCACGTCTTGCCTCTTTAAAAAAATTAATTGGTGAAGGTAGGTGATGTAAAGCGCCAACAATCATAATTGCATCCAAACTATTGTCTTTACAAGGAATTTTTTCAGCATCAGAAACAACATAAACTGTTTTTGCGTTATTTTTTTTATTGTTTTTTGCAAGCTTTACCATTTCAAATGATATATCACTTTGTATAATAGTTATTTTCGGTTTAGTAATATTTTTAGCGTCATTACCATCACCAGAACCTACCTCCAAAATAACAGAATTGTCTTTGAGTTCGTTAATAATTTTTAAATATTTCTGATGATAATGAGTTACATGAAAAGAATTAATCATATTTATCTCACCATAGTGATGAGCTTCATGATCATGATATTCAGCTTCTAAAACTTTAAATTTCTCTAGATTTTTAGGAAGTAAAATAGGTATGTCATCTTTGATACGATAAGTTAACTTTGCCGATTTTGATATCAGCTCATTATTCTTCTTGTCATATTTAAGTGGACTCTTAGTTACCGGACAAACAAGAATATCTAATAATTTTTTATCTATCATTTCATTCCTTACGTATTTTAAAATTAAGCATTGAATTTTATTATTAATTTTTTATTAATTTCTTCTGCAACCCAAATACTGTGGTCTATCTTCCCAGAAAAGACTTCAATATAATCATCTGTATTTGTAATTATTGTAGGTCGTTCATCACTTTCATCTCTTCTTGGAAGAACCATTCTTGGACCCTCAAGAAAATCAATAAGTTTGGATTTTTTTAGAGCAGGGATAAAACTACTACATTTTTCAATCATCATATTAAAATACTCTTTTTTATCTTTATTTCGCAAAGGTGAAGTTTCTTTTGATAACCAGTCTAAATTTAATTTAGTGTTTACCTCAGAATCAATCACTGATAAATCAACATGATATAAAAGAAATTTATTAGTTCTTCCAAAAGGTAAAATAGTTAAAAATGGTCCATCCATAATTGTTATGCCAATTCTATCGATATCTAATTCAATAATAGGAACAGCCGTATATTCATAAAGTCTTTCTGGAACCATGATACCCAACTGTTCAGTAAGGTAATTACCAGCTCCATATGTTGCATTAATAACTAGATCAGCATTAACCACTTTTCCAGAAGAAATCTCCAAAGTAAAAAAATTATCATTTTTACTTATTCTTTCAACCATAGAGTTTAAGGAGATATCAATATCATTTTTTTTAATATTTTCTTTAACTATTTCACGAAGTATTTCACAATCATATACAACTTCGTTACAAACAATCCCTTTTTCAACACCTTTAAGCTTTATTGGTAAATCCTTACTATTAATTTTTTTATAAGGAACTCCTAGTTTTTCACAAAAAATTAAGTATTCATTTACGTTAGTAAGTGAATTATTATCTGCAATAAAATAAGTATTTAAAAAATTAGATTGTATGCATTCTTTATACTTATTTTTAAATAAATCAAATCCTCTTATTGATTGAATCCCAGTCTCAAGATCACGTGGGTAATGAAAACCTAGATGTAAACGATTTTGATTATTCATAGAAGCTCCCAGAAGAATATCTTCGTTAGCTTCGAAAACTTTGACAGATAAGCCAAGATTAGATGCGTTTAAAGCAATTTCTGCTCCAAAAATTCCACATCCAATTATTGCAACATTAATTCTTGGTTCCATGTTATGAATTATAAATTAGAGTGAAAACCCATCATCAATAATAAAATTTTGACCAGTTATAAATTTTGAAGAATCAGATATCAGAAAGATAAGTGTATTTGCTACATCATTTGGATCTAACATCCCCTTTTTTGAACAAAAAGAATTGTATGCAGAAACAAATGCTTTAGGCTGATTATCTTTTATGCCGCCTGGACTTAAACAATTGACTCTAATTTTATCTTTTTTAAAGTATTGAGCAAAATATTTAGTCATTTGAATAATAGATGCTTTTATTGAAGAATATTCAACAGGCAATGTCATTGCTGTATTTTTATAAATCTGAAAACGAGGTGGTAATGTTCCGTATACAGAACCCATATTTATAATATTTCCACCCTTATGTTTTTTGAAGAAGATTCCAAATTGCTGAGAAGTCAAAAAATAACCTCCAACATGAGTAGATAAATTATCAGAGAAATCTCTGTAAGAAACATCTTCGACTTGCTTTCCGAAATTCTTATTCTTTGGATATGCATTATTGACTAAACAATCTATTCCACCAAATTTTTTGAAAATAATCTTAATTACTGAATTTATTGATAACTTTTTGGTGATATCCATTTTGGTAGCGTAAAAATGATTTGGATAATCTCTGTTCATTTTGTTGATAAAACCTTTAATAGATGAAATCTTAATATCAGTTAATATAGCGACTCCACCACTAATTAATATTTCTTTTATGAACGCTTTACCTAACAGTCCAGCCCCACCAGTTACAACAACAACTTTATTTTCTAAAATCAAAATTTCACCCCACTATTTTCTTAAAATAATTAATTGTTTCTTTTAGTCCATCATCAAGGCTTACTAAAGGCTCCCAATCAAGCATTTCTTTTGCTTTAGTTAAATCAGGTTGTCTTTGACGAGGATCGTCTAATGGTAAAGGCTTAAATATAAGTTTAGATTTTGATGTGGTAAGTTTTAAAACTTTTTCAGCTAATTCAATCATAGTAAATTCTGAATTATTACCAAGATTTATTGGGCCATTAATATTTGATGCAGAATTCATAAATTTAGTAATACCATTAATTAGGTCATCTACATAACAAAAACTTCTGGTTTGATCCCCATCTCCATAAATCGTTATATCCTCTCCTTTTAACGCTTGAACAATAAAATTACTTACCACTCTTCCGTCAAATGGATTCATTTTTGGGCCATAAGTATTAAAAATCCTTGCAACTTTAATCTCTAAATTGTATTGCCTGTGATAGTCAAAAAATAATGTCTCAGCACAACGTTTTCCCTCATCGTAACAACTTCTAATCCCGATTGGATTTACTCTACCCCAATAATCTTCTTTTTGAGGATGAACTTCAGGATCACCATAAACTTCTGAGGTTGAAGCCTGAAGAATTCTTGCCTTAGTCCTTTTTGCAAGCCCCAACATATTAATTGCACCATGAACACATGTCTTAATCGTTTGACTTGGATCTTTTTGATAATGAACTGGGCTTGCCGGACAAGCTAGATTGTAAATTTGGTCTATTTCAGAATAAAAAGGCAAAGTTACCTCATGTCTTGTAGCTTTAAAAAATGGATTTTTAAGTAAATTTTCAATGTTATCTTTTGAACCTGTCGAATAATTATCAATACACAAAACATCATGTTCATTTTTTAATAACCACTCACAAAGATGTGATCCTAAAAACCCTGCTCCCCCTGTGACTAAAACTTTAATTTTCATATTTTTTCCATGAGGTTTTATTAAAATTTATATTTTTTCATTTTTTCATTTTTAGTTAATTTATATGCATCAAGACCAATTGAGTCTTCTCCAGGTCTTGGAAGAACAAAAGCAACAACTTCTTCAAGAAAACCCATTCTAACTCCGGCTTGATAAATCCTAAGAGCTAAGTCTATATCCCAAACCTGATTCCACTCTTTTCTCCAGCAATTCAAATTATATTTCATTCCTTTTAAATAAGATCTATATAGCCAAGTTGAAACTCCACCGATTTTAGAGCTATTTATACTAGTTGTTCTTGTATAATATTTATCCATAGCCATGACTCCTTGAACTATTTTTCTTTTTCCAAAGCGTTCTTCTTCGTAAAGACCAGATACAAATTCATAATTTTTATCTATAGCAAATTTCAAAAGTTTCTCAATATGATCTGTTGACCATGTATCGTCGTCATCTAAGCGAGCTATCCATAACCCAGAAGCTAAATCCATTGCCTTATTAGTTGGTGCAGCGCCACCAACAAACCAATGATTTTCTATATTTTGAGGGTAGTATCTTTCTCTTTTTTTCAAGTTATAAAATTTCAATCTTGGATCTTTTATTTTAGCTAATAACTCTTCTGTATTATCCGTACAACAATCACCAACTACAATTAATTCAATATTTTGGTAAGTTTGTGATAATGCTGACTTGATTGCACGATCAACTAAAATAGGCCCGCGATTAAAAGTAGGTACACAAATACTTACTAGTGGATTTTTTTGACTTTCAACATAGTTATCTTCAAATCTAAAACGTGCATATTTAACTTTAATGGGCTCAGTAATTGAAAATCTTAACTGATTAAAGTTTGCAATTAATTTATCATGAAATGTTCTTCTATAGCTCATTATTCAACCTATTAACTATGAAATTAACGCAGATACTGACCGCCATTTAAATCAATACAAGCCCCATTTAAGTGTCCCCAATGATCCTGACACAAATCAAAAATAATTTTTGCCAAATCATCTTTATCCAATAAATTACCTGAAAATATTTGTTTTTTATGTAATTCTTGCCTATCTTTAGTCATATCTTTAAACATGGTGCTATCCTGAATTAAACCAGGGGCAATAGCGTTAATAGTTGAGCCCTCGGGTATGTTTGGTAATATTGACTTAATAAAAGAAAGTATAGCCCCCTTAGAAGCAGAGTAAATAGGATCATAACTTCCTTTTTGTGCTGATATCGATGACAATAGAAGTAGTTTCGATTTATTAGCAAGCAAAGGAAGAATATTTCTAATTAACTTAGCTTGACCGCTAAAATTAACTGATAAAACCTCGTCAATCTCTTCAAAACTATATTCAGATAAATTCTTACCAGGAAGAATACCTGCTAAAGAAACTAAAACATCAATACTAACTTTCTCAGAAACTAATTTTTTAGAAAAATCTATAATACTTTCATTATCATTTAAATTAAGATAGATTGACTCTGTATTTTTATGGTTTTTTAATAATTCATTCTTTGAAAAATATGTGGATATAACCCTATTATCTTGAGTATTAAACTCAGTACAAATCGATTTTCCAATGCTTGAAGATCCACCTAAAATAATAATTGTTTTCATAATATTTACCTTAAAGTTTTGCCAGAAGAATTTACACCAATAATGTTTAAAGATTCATCTTTGAAAATTTTACCTGTCTTAGTTTTTACCCAGGTTAAAATATCTGCTGCATAACGCGGAGCACATATAACTAATAAATCAGCGCACAAAAAATTTTTAATGCAGTTTTTTGGTTGAGAAACCTTTATACCTTCTAAAACCAAATGGTCTTTTGTTCGAGGATCAGAATCAACAACAATCACTTTATCTGAAATTTTATAATCTTTAAGTAAAGATCTTAAAAGGTCTGTTACACCCCATAAAATAATTTTCTTATTGTTATTAGTTAATTTTTTTATCTTATTTCTAATACTAGTAATTTGAATATCATTTTGATTAAGTTGCTTTAAGCCACCAATTATTGATTTTTTAGCTACTGAAAATTCATTTACGTTTACTTTTGATGGAGCTTTACTAATTCCACCTTTTTTAAATATTGCTACAAAACCATAAGGTCGGCTACAAACATTATCAAACTCGATTAAACTAAAACCAACCTTTTCTGCAATCAAACTTAATGAAGATATTGTAAAGTGATTAACATGTTCAAATTCTTGTAACAGAAGATTATCTGGATAAAGCAATAAATTAGGTACCTCACAAATCATGACTCCGCCTGGCTTTAAAGCTTTGTAACATATCGATAAAAATTGCTTAACATTCAATACATGTTCTAAAACATCGTAATGAGATATTACATCAATTAAACCTTCTAATGTATTGATATTAATGGATTTATTTTTTAAATCTTTAGTTACTTCAATTGAAATTAATTGATTAAAATATTGTTTAATTTTTTGATGAAACTCACCTGGGTCATTGCCTCCTATTTCCACAAATATCCCATCTGGCACTCTATATTTTTTAAGAAGTCGAAGTCTTTCTTTAATAGAATATGGTAAGCTTATTTCCTTAAATCCAACATTTCCATCCTCATGATATTTCATTAAATCATTATTATTTGGACTTGGTGAAGAAAAACAAAATCCACAATTGCGACAAATTGAAATATTTACTGGAAATTCCCAAGTATTAAGTCTCCTAACAACAATACTTTTACTTGACCACATTAACTCTAAGTCATCACTTCCACAACACTCACATATTCGCAACTCGGTCTTTAGGCTATTAATTTTAATTTCTGTCAATCTTCTAATCCTTTTTTTGGAATATAAATTCAGCAATTTCAAAATCTAATAATGTGTCAATATCAATTGATCTCTCTTTTGGGATAATAACTTTTCGAACTCGACCTTCAAATATTGATTTTTTATTCAAAACAAAAGACGGGCTTGCTGCATACCCAACGGTAGTCATATCATATGTCTTAGGACAATCTTGGCGCCTATTTATTCCTTCCTTATCTGATTCAAACAAATTAACATAACCTCCGACATCTTCTTTAACAATGTTAAAAAATGGACTTCTATGAGATTCGGTTACAGCAATTACAATATCAGTTTTGCCTTTTTGATATTCATCAATAATCTTATCTAGATCACTAGAGTCTCTTAATGGAGCAGTGGGAGGTATTGATAACATTAAATCAGGAAGGCCCTTATCACTATTTTCAAGATATTTTAAGCCATGCTGCCAAGAAAGCCACTCAGGTGAATTATCAAATGCCAACTCTGGTGGTCTAATAAAAGGTACCTCTGCACCATATTCTTTTCCTATCTTAGCTATTACTTCCGAGTCTGTTGAAATTATCACCCTGTCAACTCTCTTTACCGACAAAGCATGCTCAATTGACCAAGCTATTAGAGGCTTTCCATTAAAAATTTTTATATTTTTATCGAGAAGTCCTTTTGAACCACTTCTTGCGAATATAAAAGCAACAATACTCACCTAACCAAAACCTTTTTGCCAGAAGAAGATGCAATCTTAATACTTTCAATAATATTTAAAACTTTTATACCATCTTGAAAAGAGATTTTAGGAGTAATTTTCTTATTTATACAATCAATAAAGTGTAACCATTCGTCCTTATAACTCTCATCTTGATCCATTTCATATTTATATATATTCTTCCATTCTGTTTTATCTGGTTCAAATAAATCAATGTCCCCAGTCAGACCATTCCATCTTAAAGTACCCTTTCCTCCAATCACATGACATATCCTTGCTTTGTCATGGCGAATGAAATCTAGATTTAACGAGGCTAGTAAGTTACTTTTATTTTTACTTTCTTTAAATTTTAAGATGATATGTGCAGTATCCTCTACATCAATCTCAAGCTTGCTTTGATGGCCAATCTCAGCCTGTACAGATTCTACTTCACCAAAAATCCACCTCAAATAATCTAATTCATGGCTAAGCTCAAGTAAAACCCCACCTCCAAGGATTTTTTTTGCTGAAACACTATCTCTGTAATCAGTTTTTCGCCAATTAGGAAGGTACTGACCTACTTCACTTCTTACAGAATAAGGATTTCCAATAAGATTTTTATCTATCAAATTTTTAAATTTCATTAAAGAAGGAAGGAATCTTAAATTATAACCAACTGCTAATACGCAATTATTTTTAATTGCTTTACAATTTAATTCCTCTAAGCCTTTTTGATTGTCAGATATTGGTTTTTCAATTAAAACATGTACTCCTTGTCCTACTAAAGCGCTTGATATCTTTACATGTTCAGATGCAGGAGAACAAATAATAGCTATTTGAGGTTGGAATTTAACTGCTTGAGATAAATCAAAAAAAATCTTATCAGCGCCTGCAGTTCCTTCATTAGTTTTTTTATGTCGTAAAACACCTATTATACTCTCAGGAAAAATTTCCCTAGCAATACGCAAATGCTTTAATCCAATACTACCTAAACCAACAATTAATATTTTTTTAAGATCCACAAAATTCTCTTAATATTTTAAGACCAACTTCTCCACTCTTCTCTGGATGAAATTGACATCCAATAATGTGATCACGCTGAATAACTGCTGGTATTTTTTCCAAACCATACAAACAATAAGCAACTGTATATTTATTATCTGTTAATGCCATATAAGAATGAATGAAATAAGATGAATCTCCAGATTCTATTTTTTTTAAAATCCCCTTATCCCAATGTAATTTTTCTTCAGGATTTATAAGTTTACTCCATCCAATATGTGGAATTTTATTAATAATACCTTCATTATTCTTAGGGGGGATTGCAACTACCCTTCCAGGTATAAGGCCCAAACCTTTAGTTAATCCAAATTCATCGCTTTCATCCAATAAAAGCTGCATACCAAGACAAATTCCCAATAAATCTATTTTTCGATTTGCGACTTCTTTAATTACCTTTATCAAGCCAAGATTCTCTAAGGACTGCATCGCATTTTTAAATGCCCCAACACCTGGCAAAATAATCTTTGCTGCATTTATAATGTCTTCTGGCTTTGAGGTAATTTTTGCCTTTGCACCACAATGCTCCAAACCTCTTTTAACACTCAATAGATTGCCAACTCCGTAGTCAATAACTACAATCTCATTCAACAAAATATTCCCTCACTCCAAAACCTGCTTCTTTTGCAGTGTTTCTTACTTCATTTATATTTGATCTTCCATAATGAAGAATATCTGCCATTGCTATTGCCGAAGCACCTCCTTTATTGACAACTTCAAGTAAATCTTCAGGTAAACCCATTCCGCCACTTGCTATTACAGGAACCATCGATTGCTCTGTAACTGATTTTACAAGCATAGTATCGAAACCTTTTCTGGTACCTTCTTTATCAACAGAAGTTAACAATATCTCTCCTGCACCAAGATCAATACCCTTTTTAACCCAGTCAATAACTTCCAAACCAGTTTTTTCACGGCCATTATTAGTATAAACTTCCCATTTATTATCACTTACTTTCTTTGCTTCAACAGACAAAACCATACATTGACTTCCAAATTCTCGAGAAATATTTTCTATAAGTTTAGGGTTTGAAACAGCTGCTGTATTAATTGCAACTTTATCAGCACCTGCTCGAAGTATATTGAATGCATCATCAACACTTCTTATTCCGCCTCCAACTGTAATAGGTACAAAAATATTTTTCGTTGCTGCGCTAATAATATCTGACAAATGATTGCGGCCATATAAACTTGCGACACAATCCATATAAATCAATTCATCAACGCCTTGTAGATAATATTTAAGCGCATATTCATTTGGTGGGCCAATGATACGGAGACCTTCTAATTGAATACCTTTTATTAAATTCTCACCCTTAATATCAAGTCGAGCAATTAAGCGCAAATTTCTACCTAACTGCAAAGAATTATTAGTCATTTGAGATCGAATTTCTTAAGTGCCATTTGTTATATTCGAAATACCATAAATGAGGTGATCTAAATTGATCAGTTAATAATTGGAAGTATTTACGGTCCATAATAGGCTTTTCAAACATCCTGCTTGCTTTAGGGTACTCATTTTCTGGAATTGAAAGATATTTAAATAATTCATCTATAAATCTCTCTGGAAATTCGTGGTCAAACTTATTTACTAATGCAATCCCTTCTTCCCTATTTATCTCTCCAGATCTAATCTCTTGCGCAGCATCATAGCTAGCACGTCCAAGTCCAAATTTTATACCGGTAGTGTAATAATGAAGGTCATCAATACGATCATCAATACTATTGTATTTTGAATAAGTGCCAGGTGTTCTTTCTGGAGATGCTTGAAAATTTCCATTTGAAACTGCATAGTAATAGCATGATTGTGGATGCCATTTCAGATAATATCCCAAGTAATGAACATCAATATTTTTTTCTTTAATCTTATCTGGGTCTGCAGGCAGATAAGGTTGTAAGTCATTTTGATCTAATCCAAAATATTTTTTTAAGTCATGAATAGAAACTCCACCGAGATTAATTTTAGACTGATCATCTGAAGTAAAATAAGACCAATCTCTTTTTGCTGATTCTGTATCAGAAATTGGGTTCCCATATTCGGCTTCATTTTCTCCATAAAAAACTAGTGGTATATCATGCAAAATTGCCATTTTAGGTGCTAATGATTTTTGACCAAACATAAAAGCTTGAAAAGGATGAAGTAATAATTCAGTTGAAAGTCTAGTTAATAACCTATGGACAAGAGCATTTGGAGTCATTAAATAATTATCATGACCAGCATGAATCCAAGCTTGGAAATTTTTCCATCCCCAGTCAGTATAGATGTGAGGAGCCCAAGTAACTGTTAAAGGATGCATATTATATTTAGTTTTTAAGATATGTGAAGCATAAAAACTATCTTTTCCTCCTGAACCTGGCAATATGCAATCATATGAACCATCATTTTTTCTATGTTGATTACATAACTCAATTAATTGACGCTCACGATCTTCCCAATTAATTAAATTTTGTTTTTTTTCTGCAAAAATACAGGCATCGCAAATTCCTGCATCATTAAAATGAATTGTTTCTTTTACTGATTCTCGTGTGTGTTCATACTCAACTGCAGAGTTGGGACGCTGATTAGAAATTACACATTTTTTACAAAATATAGTTTTTTTTGGTAATCCATAAAGAGCTTTTAAATCTTTTTTATCTTTAGCAAAGTCCTTCAAGTTTATTAGGGATGGATATTTAATTTTTTTCATATTTTTTTGTTTGCCTTATTTAAGTCAGCTGATCTTCCAACATCAAGCCAGGGTTCATGCATTGGGTATGCAATTACCTTTTGTGAACTTTCCATCAATTGTTCAAACAAATTTGGCATATCACAATGACAATCTTTTTCTAAAAATGATAAAGCACTGTTAGATAACGCATATACACCTGCATTTATATGAGTTCTATTTATTGGTTTTTCTTCAAAACCTCTAATATCAACACCATTTAAGCGTACGACTCCATAGGGATTTTGCCATTCATATAAATTTACTGCCATTGTGGCTATAGAATTATTTTTACTATGAAAATCTAAAAGTTCGCCATAACTTATATCTGTAATTACATCAGCGTTTGAAACAATAAAAGGTTCTTTAGTTTTAAGATTAAGTAAACTTAATGCACCGGCAGTACCTAATGGCTTTTTTTCGCGAATATAATTAATATTAACACCCAATTTTTTTCCATTTCCGAAATAGCTCTCTATCATCTCACCTAAATAATTTATAGATATTATAAAATTTAAAAAACCTTCAGATTTTGCGCGCTCTATAATATGCTCTAGGATTGGCTTTCCTGATACCTCAAGCATTGGTTTAGGGCAATTTTCAGTATGTGGTAAAAGTCTTTTACCAATTCCACCAGCCATAATAACCATAATATTATTTCTCTCTTTTTCAATCGTAATGTTGTGCCTTAAAAATAATCCAACTATATTTTTTTTATTATTAATAATTGGAACTTGAAAAATTTGGTTTAATTCCATTAACTTCAGTGCTGATTTTTTATCAAAATCCGGCGGAACTACTAATGCTTCATAATTAATAATATTTTTAATTGAATCATTAATATTTAAATTTGCTAATAAACCACGTCGAATATCTCCATCAGAAATTGTTCCAATAAATTCATCTTTATGATTAATAACAAGCACTATTTTTAACCCACTATTATTCAGATTACTTATTGCTTCCTGAATTGATGAGTTAAATTTTAAAACTGATTTTTTCCAAAACTGTTCAGAATTTTTCAATGAATTCACCTTAATATTAATTTAAGTCAAAAAATTGTTTTTTTAAAATACCATTTGATTTTTGGTTTTTAATAATGCTAATAATTTTTTTGCTTGCTCCGCCCTTGCCATAGGGGTTTACTGTTTTTTTTAAACTTGCCAAAAACCTTTTTGAATCTAATTTTTTTATTGCTTTTTCTATGCAAGATCTTTCTGGTCTACAATTGATTACGCTGCTCGCCTGTAATCTGCCTTTTTGTCTATCACCAATATTTATTGTAGGTATTTTAAATGAGGGTGCCTCAAGGAGCCCACTAGATGAATTACCAATAACTCCATCCATATGACTCATACATGAAAGATAATGTAATTGGCCAAGGGATTTAAAAACTATTGCATTTAAGTGATTGGAAACAAATTTATTAATTAACTTAATTATAATTAAGCTACCAGTATCTGAATTAGGTAAAGTAAATATTAATCCAGTTTCTTTTAGAGGCCTTAAGACTTTGAGTAATTCTAAAAACTGTTTTTCAGTTGAGTCACTTTCTAAAGTTTCTGAATGAAATGTAATAAGAAAATTTTTATTCTTAAATTCGAAACCAAGATCATTTTCAAGTTCATCTCGCTTAATTAGCCTTAAAGAATTAATACTATCTACACCTAATCCTCCTACATTAAATACTTTACTAGGCTGTTCTCCAAGTTGAATCACTCTTTTTTTATATATATCATTTGCGACAAAATGTATATGAGACATTTTAGTAATTGAATGACGGAAAGCATCATCAATAGCACCTTGTGTTAATTCACCACCATGTAAATGAGCAACTGGAAGACATTCAATAAGCGCTACAGAAGTTACTGCAAATATTTCAAATCGATCCCCAAGAACAATAATTAAATTAGGTTTTAATTCAGAAAAAATAGATGGAAATTTTAATTGGCAATTTGCCATAGATTTCAATAAACCTTTTGAGCTATTATCCCTTGATAAAATCTTTACTTTCCTATCAATTTTAAATCCATCATTCTCGATCTCTCGATATGTCATACCATACTCTGAAGATAGGTGAGTGCCAGTAACTACAGTCTGGAGAATTAATTCTTTATCAGTCTTAATATTTTTCATCACCTTTTTTAAAAGTCCATAATCTGCTCTACTACTTGTAACTACGCATATTCTTCTAAAATCTAGTTTATTCATAACACTATTAATTCGTCTTCATCAAAAACACGTGGAGCTTTTTTACCAATTATAAAATTCCACTTCATAGGGGAAATTCCAGTTCCAGGTCTTTTAGTTGTTAAATTATTTTTAGTAAATAATTCCCCTTTTTTAATTTTCTTCTTGGCTACAATCGATTTTCGTACTATTGACCTATTTTTTATCTCAGATTTACTTGCTTCTTTAATAGTTTTCCCCAAAGATAATTCAATATTACGAATTAATTTAATCATTAACTTAAATTCTTTCGGTTCAAGACTTGCTTTATGGTCTGGACCAGGTAATTTATGATTAAAAGTAAAGTGCTTTTCGATTATCTCTGCTCCTAAAGCTGCTGCAGCCAATGAAATCTCGATACCAGCTGTATGATCTGAGTATCCTACAGAAACTTTCAATTTATTTTTAATTTCATTCATCGCATTAAGATTTATTTCATTAATTGGTGCAGGATATTCAGATGTACAATGCAGAACTGTGATATCTTTACGATCCAATCCTTCAGATTCCAAAATTTTAATAGCATCTTTAATTTCTTTTATGTTTGACATTCCAGTCGATAAAATAATTGATTTAGCAACTCCCCCCAAATGCTTAAGATAAGGGCCATTTGTAATTTCACCAGATGGTATTTTGAATATTTTTTGTCCTAATTTTGATAATAAATCTACGCTTTCTATATCAAATGCTGAAGAAAGAAATTTAATTTTTTGTTTTTTACAATGAGCTATGATTTTTTTGTGCATATCACGACTTAATTCCAATCGAGCTAACATATCCTTATGTGATTCACTATCGTTAGTATTTTTTATTTGATAAACAGTTTTTTTAGTTTTTTTAGTAACTAATCTATCAGCTTTAAAAGTTTGAAATTTTACATAATCTGCACCGGCTTTTTTTGCCTCATCAATTAATTTTTTTGCTAAAGATATATCTCCGTTATGATTAACCCCAATTTCAGCAATAATTTTGATTTTGTTTTTCATAATTTACTCAGCCTGTAAATCTTGATCTATCTTCCAAATCTTTCCTAACAGACAAGCCCATTCCAATTACAGAATTCTTTCCAATTAAAATATTATTTTTTATGCATGCTGAGCTTCCAATAAAGGTACCAGTACCAATTTTTACATTGCCATTTATAATACAATTTGTAGAAATATGGCATCCATCTTCAATCTGAACATCATGCTCAATCAATGCTTTTGAATTAATGATGCAATTATTGCCAATCTTAACTCCTGCGTTAATGATAACCCCATGCATGATAATGCTCCCATCTCCAATATCAACATAATCAGAAACATAAGCATTTGGTGAGGTAATTGTTGGCATAGAAAAACCAATTTTCGTGGTTTGAATAAAAATGTTATTTCTTATATCTGTATTAATTTGCCCAATTGAAATGTGGGCATTTTTATATTGTTTGAATAAATCTACTAAATCATTATCAATCCCAATAATATTATATCCACAGACTTTTCTTCCTAATTCTTCTTTTTTTCCAATCAGACCAGCAATTTTAAATTTATCTTCCTGCTCTATAACATCAATACAAGATAACGCATGACCACCAGCTCCTATTAATATTATTTCTGGTTTAGTCATTATTAATTTTTACCTATAAGGTTAGAGCTACTAGGAATATTTATTAATCTATCAGCAATTGATTCTGAACAAGATAAATTCATTCTCGGATTATTGTTAAATTGTTTTAATCTATGCATTAATATCCAAGCAGGACGTGTCATCAATCCATTTTCATTTGTTAATGATAGTATTTCATCACGATTGTTTTTATTTTGAAAATCTAGTAATAATGTTTGAAGCCAATAATTACTTTTGCATTCTTTTGGTTCTTTAAACAAACTAACGCCTTTAATTAATGAAATTTTATCCTCATATTTTTTAAACAATAATCTTTTTGATTTTAATAATTTAGGAAGCTGTTCCAATTGAGCACAACCTAAAGCTGCGTTTATATTAGGAAGTCGATAATTAAACCCAATTTCGTCATGTAAATAGTCCCATTTGTGATCTAATTTTGCAGTTGTTGATAAATGTTTGGCTTTTTTAGCAATTTCTTTGTTATTAGTCAAAATTGCTCCGCCACCACCTGTGGTAATAGTTTTATTTCCATTAAAACTCAAAGTACCCATTAATCCAAAAGTACCAGTATGTTTATTCTTGTAATAACTTCCTATTGATTCAGCAGCATCTTCAATAACAAGAATATTAAATTTTCTCGCAATATCTACTATCTCATCTATTTTGCAAGGATGTCCAAAAACATGAGTAGGAATAATAGCCTTAATAATTTTATTTGTTTTTAAATTTATACATTTACCATCTTTCTGTTTGGTAAATTTATTTAAGTATTCGTAAAGTTTTTTTGGATCCACACCTAAAGTATCTTCATTATTGTCAACAAAGTGGGGAGTGGCTTTAAGATAGCTGATTGCATTTGCTGTTGCTACAAAAGTAAACGTAGGGGCAAGAACTTCATCGCCTTCTGCAACATCAGCCAATATTAAAGCCAAATGAATTGCAGCCGTCCCATTAACAAGAGCAATTGCATATTTAGCTCCTGTTAAGTCGACTAAGCTTTGTTCAAATTGTCCAACAAATTTTCCAACAGAAGATACATATGTTGAATCAAGACATTCTTTCATGTAATGCCATTCATTCCCATCAAAAACTGGCTCATGAAGACTGCAATCTTTTACACCAATAACATTATGAATTGAGTTTATAATTTGTTGGCCTATCTGTAAATTTTTTTGCATTTTTTATAAATTATAAATATTAGATTTATACAAATCCAAATTTTTTGAATCTAAAAACCATTTTGCAGTTTCCTCTAAGCCTTTGTAAAAACCCTCTCTATTGCCATACTTTGGTTCCCATCCAAATAATTCTTTAGCTTTTGAATTGTCTGCCCATAACCTTTCTACCTCGGAATCCTTAGGTCTATATCTTTTCTCATCATTGATAATTTTAATATCAGCATTCATTACCTCAGCAATAATTTCTGCGGTATCACCAATTGAAACTTCATAATTACTTCCTAAATTAATAACTTCTCCTAGTCCTTTTTTTGAATCAAGAGCTGCAATAAAGCCATTAACAGTATCTTTGATGTAATTAAAATCTCTTGTTGGAGATATTGAACCTAACTTAATTTCTTTTTTTCCATTAGCAATTTGGGTAATGATTGTTGGTATTACTGCTCTAGCTGACTGTCTTGGGCCATATGTATTAAAGGGTCTAATAGTTACGACAGGTAATGCAAAAGATGAAAAAAATGAAAAGGCTAACTGATCAGCTCCAATTTTTGAAGCTGAATATGGTGATTGACCTTGAAGTAGGTGATTTTCTGTAATTGGGACAAATTTAGCTGTTCCATAAACCTCACTGGTTGAAGTATGTATAAATCTATCAACATTAAATTCTTTGGCTGCTTGAAGAATATTTAGAGTTCCCTTTACATTGGTATCAATATAGGTTTCTGGAGAATGATATGAGTATGGAATGGCAATAAGGGCAGCAAGATGAATAATGGCATCACAATCTTTAACTGCTTCACGAACGCCATTTGTATCTCTTATATCACCTGAAAAAACTTCGAATTTATTTTTTAATTCAGGTGAGACTTTATCTAACCAACCCCATGAATTAAATGAATTATAAAGAACAAAAGCTTTAATATCATACCCTAACCTAACTAAAGCTTCAGTTAAATGCGAACCGATAAATCCATCTGCACCAGTAATTAAAATTTTCATTAATTTAACCTTATTTATAAATTTATTATAGATTGTTTATTAAGCATTATTAATAATTATGTCTTTGTATGAACCTTGCCGTTTTACTTTGCCATCAGCAATCTCTATTACTTGCGAGCAATTTTTAAGCGTAGATAATCTGTGAGCAATTATTAAAATAGTAATATCATTGTCAAGACTTATAATTTCATCCATCACAGCAGATTCTGTCTCATTATCTAAAGCACTTGTAGCTTCATCAAAAATAATAACATCTGTTTTCTTGTATAAAGCTCTGGCAATACCAATCCTTTGTCGCTGCCCTCCTGATAGTCGAATACCTCTTTCACCAACTACTGTCTCATACTTGTTTCTCCATGAATTAATCGAATCAGAGATTTTTGCTTTTTTTGCACATTGATAAACAAGTTCATAGTCAATTTCATCTACAGGGACTCCAAACGCTATATTTTCAAGGATAGTTGTATCAGCTAAAAAAATATTTTGTGGCACATGAGCAATATGAGATTGCCATGCTCTATAATTTTTATTAGTTATTTTATTATCATCAATATAAAAATTTCCTTTCACTGGAGATAGTAAGCCCATAATAATATCAATTAAAGTACTTTTCCCGCTCCCAGTAACACCAATTACTCCTATTTTGGATCCCTTTTTAATTTCATAATTAAAATCTTTTATTATTAGAGGTCCTTTTTTACTATATGAAAAATTAATTTCTTCGAGCTTAATTTTAGTTTTGAATTTGATTGGTTTTATTTTTTTTAAATTGACGTAATCAGGTAAGCCTTGGTTAAGGTAATACAATATATCTCTTAATAATGCACTACAGCCAAAGATTGAAGACCAACTTGAATATATTTGTTGTAAGATTGGTAACAATCTTTGTGCTGCTAAAGCAAAAACTCCAAGAATTGGTATAGCATTTGTTAAATTTTCAAGATTACTAGATAGTGAAAATGCCAATATAGCCAGTATTGTTATGCCTAAAGCCTCAACAATAAATCGGGGTGTTTGTCCAATTATTGCTAACCCTGCCTGAGCTTTTCTTAAAGGTAAATCATAATTTCTAAAAATTTTACAATAAATTTCTTGAGTGCCGTCAATCAATACGTCGCGAATACCTCCAAATCCCTCCTGAAGTGACTTTATTAATAAGTTAGATTTAATGTTTATACTTTCACTATCTTTAAATAATTTTTTCTTAGTTACAAATAAAACAAAGCCATAAATACCTCCAAAACCAAAAATAATAATTAATGCTGCTAAAGGCTCAATAAGAAGAACAGTTGTAAAAATAGCAAGTAAAATTATTGTTGCACTAAAAATTAATAAAGCTGGCATTAAAACTTGAGTTACAACTAAATGTGTTTTGTGAGAAATACTAGCAATAAATTCACTACTATTTGTTGAAACTTGTTCAATATATGGTAAATATAGAGCGTATCTATAAACAGAAATACTTAAATCCGCGCCAATAGCGTAAGCAAAATGAGTTTGAGTCCATAGTAAAATTAACCTCATCGCTCCAGCTAAAAGAACTGCGGATATGAAAAAAATAGTCATAGGAAATAATAATTCATTAGGATTTATAAAACCCATTTCTAAGAAAATAGGATTTAACGTCTCTTGGTTAAAAACTGTCTCAGGGCTGGTAAGTGCTCCTAGAAATGGTAAGACGGCACCAATACTAATAATTTCAGCTAAAGAAACTCCTAGCATTAAGAAAATTAAAAAAATAAGCTGAATCTTTCTTCTAGCTTGAATATATGCCCATAAATTAAATAATAAATTTAAGATAGTTTCTTGTTTGTTATTTTTCATAAAATCTATAATTTTAAAATTAAGTTTTTTATCCTAAAAGATGACATTCCATCGTTTTTATATGTGTGATTTTTAATAAAATCTCTATTGTTAGTTTGTAAATTTTTTTCTTTAGAATCTTTACCTATTGAAATCTTATAAAAAATATTTAATAGTTCTTCTTTCGATCTTGGAATTAAAACTGCCTTTGATTTTTCAAAAAATTTACTAAAAGGCCAGCCAGGGAAAATTGGACAAATTGATAATTTATTAATAATTACTGCATCAATTGTTGAAGTTGAACCAAAGGAAAGAAAATAATCAGAAAGATGAATTAGTAAGCTTATATCTTCTTTCTTGTCGATGAATATTACATTCTTACAAGACTTACCTAAAATAAAAGATTCATGAATATCTTCAACAGGATGTGGTTTAACTAAAAAAGTTAAATTTGGAAAGGCTTTGGCTGTTTCAAATACTGCTAACTTCATATCATCAAGGACATTAGAATTACTAAACATATGATGAGATTTATCTGTATAAGTTGAAGCATATAAAATAATTTTTTGATTATTATTTAATTTGTATTTGTCACGCAGATTGTTAAGTATTTTTTTATTTGGAGATACTAATGCGTCATGCCTTGGAGAACCAGTTATAAGTATTTTTTCTTTTTTTATTCCATGTTTTATTAAATTATCTTTAGAAGATTTACCCCAAACTGCCACCTTATCCGCTACAAAAAATTTCCATTCAACACCTTCAGGGCCTGTTAAACCAAATTGAATATCAAGTGATGGTATATTTAAATTCTTACCAATTAATTTATAAATTCTAGTTCTTGCATCCGATGCATCAGGAGAGATAATTTTTTTTGGCTTATATTTATTAAGAATATATTCAGAGATAATAGCTTGCTCTAATATTAAAGGAATATAACCATTAAATAAAACTTTTAAAGATAATTTTAATGCCTTACCATGCTTACTAAATAGAAATTTATTAGAATCTCCTTTTTGGATTTCAGAATAAATACTATTTATTTTTTTTAAAACTATTTTTTTAAAAGATTTAGATTTACTATCTAAATCTTTGTCCCAGAAAGACCATATATCCCTGTAGATAACACCCTGTATTTTAGGCAAACTAATAAAAGAGCCACTTTGATCTGTTAGAACAACTATTTTAGCTTTCTTATCTTTTTTTAAGCTTAGAATAACTGGATGAAGAATATCTAAATACATCCTCGGCATAAATGCTAAAAATATAATTGCATTCTTAGGTAAATGATTATTGCGTTTTTTTTTAAATGAATTTTTTATTTTTTTTCTTATCAACCACTCTCGAATTATTATAAATTTAGGTTTTATAAATAGTTTAAAAAAAGAAAATATTGATTTTGCTGAGCTAGCTGTAGTTAAATGTCTCCAACACATTTCAGCCGAAAAAACATCCCAATATGAAACTTCATTAAAAGTTAATTTATCAACTAAATTTTGATTATTTGAGATATTAGCTCTTCCAAATTTTTTGACCAGGTCGGCATATTCAGATAATTCTTGTACAAACTTAGACATTAGCTAAATTGTTTCCCAATAAAAGATTTTAAATATTTATCTAAGCTCTTTGCAGAAAATTCCCAAGTCCATTTGTCTGATACACATTTAATTCCATTTTTTGACATTCGATTCCATTTGTCTTGGTTTTTAATCAATTCCATAATTGCTTTAGAAAATTCTAACGAATCTCTATCAGTTAAAATACCATTTTTATTATTTACAATAGTCTCTCTAAGACCAGCTTCTTTTATAGCAACAACTGGAGTTCCACAAGCCATAGATTCTAATGCAACTAGCCCAAGAGGCTCTAAAAAATTTGCACATACTGTTATTTTTGAAGAATTGTATTCTTTAAGTAAAGTTTTGTCATCGATTGAACTTACAAAGGAAACTTGGACATTATATTTTTTTGCTAGCATTTTTAACTTAATCTTATATGAGGTTAAATATTGATGAGCTCCATGAATAATTTTTAAACTTGGTCTTTCAGATTTATTTATTCTCCCAAGAGATTCGATAACAAATTCATGCCCCTTTGATGGAAAAAGTGAGCCTACTGATAAAATTATTTTTTTTCGGACTATTCTTTTTATTGGTTTAAAAAAATTAGTATCTACTCCTGGATAAATAACTTTAGGAAATAATCCGTAACATAAATATAATCTCTCTCTTGAGTAGTAAGAAGTTGTGCAAATGGAGTCCGCGTAATTAGCGTTTTTCTTATCGATACCAATAAAAAAATTTAGACCTATTTTCCTCAGAAAATTAAATGGAAAAGTAATATATTTTTTAGGGTAATGAGGCTCAAAAACTCTAGCCATAGGTTCATGACATATATAAAAACTTGGAGTTTTTAAAAATCGTAATAAAAATGGGCTATTTGTAATTTTGCATTGCATTGTTAAAACAAGATCATATTTTTCTTCATCTATTTTATTAGCCAATTTTTTAGATTGAAAAATTATTGGAATTAGAGAAAATAACCTATTAACTTCTTTTGGTAATTTTTTTTGGGATTCATTTTGTATAAAAATTTTATTTGCAAATGGCTTTACATCCCATGTTGTTTCAGATTTGTCATTAAAAATAAATAGATCAATTTTATGAACTTTACTCAATTGTTTAGTCCATTCAAAAACTGCTCTTTTAGCACCTCCGGGAGGTAGGTTATGAAATAATGCTATTTTCATAGATACTTAGTTTGAATTTTTAAAAAGATAATTCTTATGACTCGAAATTTTCATGAAGTTGTGAAACTCTAAAGGTATCTTCTTCATATTGACCACCGCCTCTTGGTCCTTTTGTTAAAATAAGTAAAACAGAATTATCATCAACTCCATGAAGTGAATGCCTTTCCATAATTGGTGACTCAAGCATGTCACCAGATTTTAAAACACGTTTTTCGACTTTTTGATTTGGTAATTGTGTATAAGCTATAACTTCTCCAGATAAAATATATGAATATTGAATGGAATCTTTGTGGTAATGATTTCCTCTTATAGATCCTTTTGTAATAGTTATTAAGGTTACACAATCTACAACCACTTGCTGCAATATATCAGATATTGTTCCTCTTTCATCTTGATGTGCAACTTTTATTTTGTGGATTATCATTATATTTATTCCTTTTTTATTTAAACAATTTTTGGTTTAGGTATTGGTATAATAAATTTACCGCCAGAATTTTTAAAATCAGAAAGATTCTCAATAATTTCATCAGCAAAATTCCAGGCTAGTAATAAAGCAAAATCAGGCTTTTCTTCATATAGTTTTTCATCTGAAAAAATTGGAATATGTGCTCCAGGTGAATATTTACCAATCTTAAGAAATGATTTTTCCGTTATAAAATCTAAAATATTAGAATCTATTTCACAATAATTTAATAAAGTCATACCTTTTGCAGGTGCACTAACCGCAACTATGCTCTTTCCTTGTTTTTTAATTTCTAACAGAAGCTCACGTAATTGTTTTTTATGTTTTTTGACTTGCTCACTAAATAAATTTAACCTAGAAATATTAAATAAATTAGCTTTTTCTTCTTTTTTAATAATTTGATTTACAGATTTTGTTTTATTATGTTGACCTTTCCTGCAAACAAATATTCTTATTGAACCACCATGAATAGATACCTCATCAACATCAAACACTTCGAAACCAAAGCGATTAAACAATGAGTTTAATGGTTTTACTGAAATATATAATAAGTGCTCATGATAAATCGTATCGTATACCAAACCTTCAATAAGATTTAAAAAATGAGGTGCTTCGATTACAAACATTCCATTATCTGTTAACAAAGAATCTACTGCTTTCATTAAGCTTTCAAGGTTATTAATATGAGCAAAAACATTAGTTATATTAATAACTGAGGCTTTCCCTTTCTTTGAAACAATTTTTTTTGCTAAATTGTAGCTTATAAAATCATTTATCGTCTCAATACCATTTTGATTTGCACTCGCTGCTATATGTTTTGATGGCTCAATACCTAATACTTTACATCCTCTTTTTTTATAAGCACCCAACAAAACTCCTACATTACTACCTATATCAATAATCAAATCATCAGAATTTAATTCTGCTTTTTTTACAACACTCTCTCCAAATTGATCAAAATGAAGCCGACCCGTTTTGGTTGTTGATGACTCATACGGGTAATCATTCTGATATAAAATCTTTGGGTCAACTGTGTAATTCAACTGTGAAATTCCACAATCATTACAAAGACAAACTTCTAATGGATAAACAGGATCATTTGAAGATTTAAATTCTTCTTTAATAAAAGCATCTGCCGCTGGAGTTAATCCTAAGTCTAAATATTTTGTTAAAGAAGTACTTTTGCAAATTCTACAATTTTTTAATTTCATATTATGCAATCCTATATATATCTAATGTTTTGAATCATCTGATATTAAAGATAGTTTTGCTACTCCATAAATTTGCTCAACAATACCTATTGCCTCTGTTGCTTGTTCAGCATTATGATAATTAGGTTTTCCTGAAGAAATACTATTAGCAAAATCATCAATTTGATTTGAATAAGTTTTAGTAACATCAATTTTTTTTAAATAATTATTAATCGATGTTTTATTTGATACAAAATCTATATCAATAAAGCCTGATGTTGATGCAAAGTTTTTAAGATTTAATTTTCCATTCGAAAAATTTAAAATTAAACTACTTTCGTATTGCTTATTTGAATTTACTTTAATAGAACAACTAATATCATCAGATAAAAAAGAACACTCTATTTCATTTTCAATATTTTTTTTATTAGCTCTAAAAGAATCTATATTTTTTAATTTGATACTAGTACCTAATAAGAATTGAATGACATCAATGCAATGGATACCAGCGTCAATTAGAGCGCCTCCACCCGAATATTCTCTTGAATTTGCCCAATCCCTTTTTGTAAATTTCATATCATAATTAAAAATTACCTCTATAAATGATAATTTTCCAAAGGACTTAGAAACTATAAGATTACGAACTTCATTTATTGCATCTGAGTATCTAAGCATATGTCCTACAGATAGTTGCAGTTTTTTATCTTTTGCAGTCTGTATCATTTTTAAACAATCATTTTTATTAATTGCCATTGGTTTTTCACAAATAACGTGAAGACCTTTTTTTAAACTTTCAATAGTTTGAGATGCATGCAGATAGTTTGGTGTTGCAATATATACACAATCAATATCAGATGAATTTAACATTTCATCAAATGATCTAAATCTTAAAACATTGTTTGGTAATTGCGATATATTCGTGTCTCGATCTATTATTGCTGCTAATTTAAGTTTAGAGGTTATATTTAAAGCAGGAAGTATTCTTTTCTTAGCAAATCTACCAAAACCACATATTGCTATTTTAATTGGTTGTTTAATCATTTCATTTTTACAAAAATAAACTTACTTTTTTTTAGCAACGATAATTTGATCAAAACCTTTAACTATTCTAATTTTACATAATAATCTATCAATAAAAACTAAACCCCTTGCAAGGCTATATCTAAATTTATCGCTACCTGACATAGTCATAATCGGTGTGCCTACAAATGCATTTTTTTGATTAAAGTAAAGAACTTTAAATTTTTGTTTAAAAATTCGAGTAATATCCTCAACGCTATGATGTTTTGCCTCTTCCATTGGAGAAAAAATTTCTTCAGGTAATTTTCTTTTTGTTGTTAATAATTTAAATAAAATTGAAATTTTATCTAAATAAGAATAATGGATTTGAGGTAAAACAAATCTTAAAGAAAGCTCTAAAAATTTTTCAAACTTACCCATTTCTAAATCATCATATGTAGCAATAATACCACCTTCTTTTAGGGCCACATTAGCACGAGATATAAAATCAGAAGGATCAGGTAGGTGGTGAAATGCTGCCCAACCAGATATGGCATCATACTTTTTAATTCCAAGATCAACTTCACTTACATCACCAATATTATAATTAATTGCACCAAAACCTTTTTTATGGGAATTTTTAGCAAGTGTCTTTTTAGCCAATGAAATTGCTTCTGGTGATAAATCATAAGCATCAACAATTTGACCCCTTCTTGCTAACTCAAGCGAAAGCCAGCCTGAACCACAACATATATCTAAAACTCTTCCACCAGGTTTATGTGCAACTAGATCTAAATATTTATCTATATTCCCTCCATCTAAAATCCTAGTTATAACTGGGTCAATCAATGGCAAACGCTCATCTTTTTTTGGAATAAATTTAGTTGCCGACCTTATATCTGCTTCCATAGGAACATGTCCATCCTTTGTTCTAATTTCAGCAATGCTATTAAAAAACTTAGCTTCTTCTTTTTGTACTTCTTTAATATCGCTCGTATTATCATTCGGCATAAATTTAAATCCTTTTATATTAAAAAAATTATAAGGTTGACAAAGCTTTAAACGCATCTTTTATTGAATAATGATGATTACCCAAAAATAATCCATTCTTGTCAATGTACTCTGCATTTTTAAGATTATTACTAATTTCAAAATCAAAGTATTTTACTACTTCATTTTTAAGAAAATTACCTGTGACGATTGGTCTAAATTCAAATTCTAAATCTGTTAATTTATTAACTAATTGTGTTCTTGTTAGAGAGCTTCCTTGCCTAATAACTATACTAAAACCAAACCAACTACTTTTACCAATTTCTTTTTGGATAATCAAATCAGGATGGTTCTGTAAAATATCTACGAATAATTTGGCATTTTTTCGACGTTCTGAAATAATCATAGGTAACTTTTTAATTTGCTCAATACCCACTGCCGCTTCTAACTCTAACGGTCTAACATTATAGCCAGGCAAAACAAATCGGAAAGACTCTTCGAGTATATCCTCACTTTTATCATCGCAAATTAAATTTTTCTCGGGTAATTCACGTGTCCACCCATGAGACCTAAGCGAAATTAAAATTTGATTTAATTCTTCATCGTCTGTAACTATAATTCCACCTTCCATAGTCGATATATGATGACTATAAAATGAACTAAAAGTCCCCATCACGCCGAAAGTACCAGTTTTCTTGTCATTGAATGTTGCACCCATAGATTCACAATTATCTTCCAATAAAATAATATCTTTATCTTTTATTATCTTATTAATTGAATCAAAATTATTTGAATTACCCAATAGATTAACTGCTAACACTATTCGTGTTTTGTTTGAAATTGCTAACTCTAGTTGAGTCAAATCGTAATTTAGTGATCCAATATCTATATCAACAAATTTAATTTTTAAACCATATTGATAAAGAGGGTAATAAGTTGTGCTCCAAGATACTGCAGGAACAACAACCTCATCTCCTCTTTTTAGTTTCAATTTAGGATTTTTGGTGTAAAAAAGTGCAGCAATCATTAATAAATTTGCGGATGATCCTGAATTCACCATTACTGCATTTTGACTACCTATATACCTTGAAAATTCTTTCTCAAATAAACTTACTTTTTCACCCATAGTGAAGTTTCCTGATTCAATGACACTGTGCATTGCATCAATCTCTTTTTGATCCCAAGATGAAGTTGCTAGAGGATATTTAAAAGTCATTTTGCTATTTCTTTTAAGTAAAATTCGTAAGTTTTTTGAAGTCCAACTTCTAAGCTCGTACTTGGACTCCATCCTAACTTAGCTTGAAGATTAGTATTAACTAATTTACGAACCATACCAACTGGCTTTGTTTCATCGTGTTTAAAATTACCAGTAAAACCAATAACTTTTGCTACTTCTTTGTAATATTCATTTATCGTCATATCAGCACCTAACCCAATATTCATACACTTTGGAAGTTTATTAAAATTTTTGATTACCCATATTATTGCATCTGCTAAATCACCTGCATACATGAATTCTCGTCGAGCCATTCCATCACCCCAAACTTCGACCTCATTTTTATTAGTTTTTTTTGCATGATAAATTTTATCAATTATTGCAGCAACTAAATGTGAATAATCAGCTTTAAATTTATCGAATTTTCCATAAAGATTGCATGGGATTATAGTTTTATATTTAAAACTATTATCCTCATTTGAAACATATTCGCATAATCTTGTTGTAGCTAATTTTGCAAGCGCATAACCTTCATTAGTTTCTTCTAATTTTCCTGAAAAGAGCATATCTTCTGTTAAGGACTCAGACACATTTGCTGGATACATACATGAGCTGCCAATATTAATTAATTCTTTTATTCCAGTTTTATAGGCAGCCATAATTATATTTCTACCCATATCTAAATTATCGACCATAAAGCTTACTGGCTCTCTCAAATTTGCCTGTATACCACCTATTTTCCCAGCTGCATGAATAATCATCTCTGGTTTATTTTTTAAAAGATACTTTTCTAATTTTTCGTAATCACAAAGATTTAATTCAGTCGAGGTTGGTGTAAAAATATTAAAATAATTTATTTCTTTATGCTCTAGAAAATTTCGTCCAACCATTCCACTAGCGCCTGTTAATAAAATATTTTTAGTCATATAAAAATTTATTCATTGTAATTTGGAGTTTTATAACCATGTTTTTTTGTCAACTCATCTCGCTCAGCTAAATTTAAATCATCTCTAACCATCTCAGAAACTAAAGAATTAAAATTAATTTTTGGCGCCCACCCTAACTTATCTTTTGCTTTTGATGCATCCCCTAATAATGTTTCAACTTCTGTAGGTCTATAATATCTTGAGTCAACAGCGATTATTATTTTTCCAGATTCATCATAACCTTTTTCATCTTTACCCTTACCTTTCCAAGTAATTTTAATATCTAGTTCCTTTGATGCAGCATTCACAAAATCTCTAACGCTATATTGAAAACCAGTTGCTATTACAAAATCTTCTGGGGTTTTTTGTTGAAGCATTAACCATTGCATTTCTACATAATCTTTAGCATGACCCCAATCACGCAATGCATTCATATTTCCAAGATATAAGCAATCTTGAAGGCCTAATTTAATTCTTGCCATAGCTCTTGTTATTTTTCGAGTTACAAAAGTTTCGCCACGAATTGGACTCTCATGATTAAATAAAATACCGTTACAAGCAAATATGCCATAAGCCTCACGATAATTTATTGTTATCCAATGAGCATATAATTTAGCTGCAGCATATGGACTTCTTGGGTAAAAAGGAGTTGTCTCTTTTTGAGGAGTTTCTTGCACTAATCCAAATAATTCTGATGTTGAAGCTTGGTAAAATTTTGTCTTTTTTTCTAAACCTAGAGTACGAATTGCTTCAAGTATCCTAAGAGGGCCCAAAGCATCTGAATTTGCTGTGTATTCTGGCTCTTCAAATGATACCGCTACGTGACTTTGAGCCGCCAAATTATAAATCTCATCTGGTTTTACTTTTTGGATAATTTGAGTGAGACTTAATGAATCAGTCATATCTCCATGATGTAAATGAAATGGTCTACCTTTTTCATGCAAGTCATGAAATAAATGATCAATTCTTTGAGTATTAAAAGATGAACTTCGTCGCTTAATTCCATGCACCTCGTAACCTTTATCTAATAAAAATTCAGAAAGATAAGCTCCATCCTGTCCTGTTACTCCTGTTATTAATGCAACTTTAGTCATTCGTATTCTCCCTACCGTATTGATCATCAATTCTTTCTATATCATCTTCACCTAAATAATTACCAGATTGTACTTCAATAATTTCTAAAGGAATTTTTTTAGGATTAGCTAATCTATGAAGTTCTCCTAATGGAATAAATGTTGATTCATTTTTTTCTAAAATTATTTCTTTTTTACCTCTTGTAACTTTAGCTGTTCCCTTAACAACAACCCAATGTTCTGCCCTTTTTGAATGTTTTTGCAAACTTAAACTAGCTCCTGGATTAACCTGAATTCTCTTAACTTTAAAGTTTGCTCCTTCATCAATTGTCATGTACCAACCCCATGGACGATGAACTTTTGAATGATAAATTCCCTCTAATCTTTTTTGATTATCAAGATTTGTAACTATCTCTTTTACACCTTGGCTATTTTTTCGATTAGCTACTAAAACAGCATCAGCAGTTTCTATAATTGCAACATTTTCTAAACCAACAACACCAACAAGCCTATGTGATGAATGTATTATTGAATTTTTCGTATCTTCAACAATTATATCCCCCTTCAAAACATTACCCTTTTCATTTTTATCTTCAAAAGACCATAAAGAATCCCATGACCCTAAGTCATTCCAGCTTGTTTCTAATAAAACTACTTTAAGAGAAATATTTGCTGAACTGCACTTCTCAATTACAGCATAGTCAATTGATTCACTAGGTATTTTGGAAAAGATTTGTTTGCTTGGTCTAATAAAATGGTTGTCTTTTGTCATGCTCTGAAAAGCATTTAATGTTTGTTGAAAAATATCAAATCTTAAAGACTTTATAGTTTCTAGCCAAAAGTTTGCGCCTACAACAAACATGCCACTATTCCATAAATAATTTTTTGATTGTAAATATTGTTTAGCTTTATTTTTAGATGGTTTCTCTACAAATTCCAGAACATCAAACTCATTAAAATTTCCTTTATTTTGATTATATTTGATATACCCATAACCTGTTTCAGCTCTATCTGGAACTAAACCTAAAGTGACTAAATTATCATTAACAGCGGTACTAATAGAATTTTTTAAAGCTTCAGAAAATGCATTTGAATCACGAATGATTTGATCAGCGGGAGTTACAACTAAAATTGAATCCTCTTGATCTATAAGAGCCTGCATCGCAGCCATCGTAAGCGCAGGAGCAGTATTTTTACCAACAGGTTCAAGTAATACTTTTGCAGAAATATGATCAAGCTCATTCAATTGCTCAAGCGCAATAAATCTGTGCTCTTCATTTGTAACTACTAAAGGGTCATTAATATGATAATTAGGGCCTTTGATTTTTTTTATTCGATTAATGGCTTTTTGAAATAGGCTCTCCGAATCAGTTAGTGTTATGAACTGCTTTGGAAAAGATGATCTTGACAAAGGCCAAAGCCTTGATCCCGAGCCACCACACAAAATTACTGGCGTAATATTTATAACTTTATCCATAAACAGTAAATTCAATCATTTCACAATGTTTTTTGTATTGATTCAATTTCTTTTTTAAGTGCTTCATATTCTAACTTCTTTCTATTTAGAAACCCAACTGTCAACACAGCTTTTTCCATTAACCCCTTTTTTGTCAGCAAATATAAGTAACCTATTTTGTTTGGATTTGATTTAAAGTTTGATAATTTAATATGACCAATTTCAATAAGTGCTTTTAAGCAGTAATTAATACTTCCTAGACTAACACCTAGTTCTTTTGCCAGTTCTCGCTGTGAAATCGATGGTTTATTCTCTATTGTTTTGAGTAATTTGAAATGGAGATCTGGATTCATTATTTTTAATTTTTTAGAGGAATTCATAAACGCTACCGCCCTGTCCGCGTTGAACGCAACATATATAAATATCTACATAAACTCATATTTATCATATATTTACAATTGTTCAATTTTGAACTTGTTCAATTTTGAACAACACAGATAGAATACATCCCATACGTAAATTCGTCAACTAAATGGGTAAAATAAGTTAAGAATTAAAATAATTGATATCTAAAAAAACGGATCCTTTTTTGTCTTTGTCTGACATCAAAATATTAGGACATTTTGGCCAGTTAATAGCTAAAATAGGATCATTCCAAATGATAGATATTTCAGAATTAGGATGATAAAAATCAGTTGTTTTATACATAACTTCCGCAGAATCTGATAAAACTAAAAAACCGTGAGCAAATCCTTCTGGAATCCATAATTGTTTTTTTGTAACACTATCTAATTTTTGGGTAACATAGGAACCAAATGTTGAGGATCTTTTTCTTAGATCTACAACAACATCAAAAATCTCACCCTGCAAAACTTGAACCAATTTACCTTGGCTTTTTGGTGGTATTTGGAAATGCAGCCCTCTTAATGTATTTTTTTTTGAATTAGAATAATTATCTTGTACAAAAGAAATTTTTTTACCAAGAATTTTATCAAACTCTTTTTGATTAAATCCTTCATAAAAAGACCCTCTTTCATCTCTAAAAATATCTGGTTCAAGTAGCAAAATATCTTTAATTTTAAGATGTGTATATTTCATTTAATCGATTAATGCCTCTAAATATTCTCGATAATATTTATTATGAATTTTTTTTGCTAAAATTAGTAACTCATTCTTTGAAATCCAACTATTTTTGTAAGCAATCTCTTCTATACATGATATCTTCAGATTATATCGCTTTTGAAAATCACCTACATATATACTTGCCTTAAGAAGAGATTCATGGGTTCCCGAATCAAACCATGCATAATTTTTATTCAATATTTCAATATTTAATTTATTTTTTTCCATATAAATTCGATTTAAATCTGTAATTTCCAATTCCCCTCTCGCTGAAGGTTTAAGACTTTTAGCCAATTCAATTACTTCATTATCATAAAAATATAATCCAGTTATTGCAAAATTAGATTTTGGGTTCTCTGGCTTTTCTTCAATTGATACAACTTTTTTGTCTGCAAATTCGACTACTCCGTATCGTTCAGCTTCATCAACATGATAAGCAAATATAGTAGCCTCTTTGTTATTTGATGCCTTTCTCAGAACATCACTAAAATCAGGACCATAAAAAATATTATCGCCTAAAATTAAAGCAGATAAATCATTATCTATAAAATCTTCAGCTAATATAAAAGCCTGTGCTAATCCATCTGGAGATGGTTGAATCTTATAAGAAATATTTATTCCCCATAAACCTCCATCACCAAGTAAAGCCTTATATGCGGAAATATCTTTAGGTGTTGATATAACTAATATGTCTTTTATATCTGCAGTCATTAAAGTCGCAAGAGGATAATGAATCATTGGTTTATCAAAAACAGGAAGTAACTGCTTTGAAATGACCTTTGTAAGAGGATAAAGTCTTGAACCGTTTCCTCCAGCAAGTATGATGCCCTTTCGTTTATTATTAGTTGTCATTTTTACGATCCAAAACTATTCCATTCATAACTGACTTCAATTCATTTTGCCATGAAGGAGACTTTATCCCAAAAATTCTCATTATTTTTTGATTGTTTAGTAGAGAGTTTTTTGGTCTAAAAGCTAAAGCAGAAAAATCATCAGTTTTAATTGGATTAATATCTTTTGGCATACATTTAATTTTTAATTGTAATTCGTTTGCATTATTTACAATAGCTTTTGCAAAATCATACCAACTTGCTTTACCAGAGTTCGTCAAATTATAAACACCATATAAATTATTTTTTTTAATTTCATCTATTTTTTTTACAATCTCACAGACTATATTTGCAATATGGGTAGCTGAAGTAGGAGCTCCTATTTGATCTGAAACAATACTAAAAGAGTTTTGAACCTTGGCCATATTTAGAATTGTTGTTAAAAAATTTTTTCCTTTTAAACTATATACCCAACTTGTTCTTATAATAATATGATTAGGGTTATTTTTTACTATTGAAACATCTCCATCATGTTTTGATTTTCCATAGATTGATTTTGGATTAGCCTGATCATCTTCACAATACGCTTTGTTTTTTAACCCATCAAAAATATAATCTGTTGAAAAATGAATTAATGGAATATTTAGATTTTTAGATTTCAAAGCTAAAAATTCTGGTGCCTTAAAATTTATTTTAAAAACAAGTTCTGGATCTTTTTCAGCTTGATCTACAAATGTATAGGCAGCAGGATTTATTATTAAATTAGGCTTTATATCATCAATAATTTTTTCCATCTCGATTACATTTGTTAGATCAAAATTTTCATGTGTTAATGCAAAAACTTTAAACAAAGGTGATAACTTTTGATTAAGAGAATGACCTACTTGTCCGTTTGCGCCAGTTAGAAGTATTTTCATGAATAATGTTTATCAATCCATTTTTTATAATCACCACTTACAACGTTTTTTATCCATTCATCATTATCGAGATACCATTTAATTGTCTTTTTCATACCTGAAGCAAGAGTTTCTTTAGGTTTCCAACTTAGTTCTTTTTGAATTTTTGAGGAATCAATTGCGTATCTTCGATCATGTCCTGGACGATCTTTAACAAAAGAAATTTGTTTCAAATAGGTTACTTCATCAGTTCTTGGTTGAACAGAATCCAATAATTTACATATTAATTCAACAACTTCAATATTCGTTTTTTCACTATCACCACCAATATTATAGGTATCTCCAACTAACCCATTCTCAAGAACTGCCCTAATAGCTTCACAATGATCTTTAACATATAACCAGTCCCTAGTCTGTTTACCATCACCATATATTGGAATAGGTTTATTACTAATTGCATTAATAATACATAAAGGTATTAATTTTTCTGGAAATTGAAAGGGGCCATAATTATTCGAGCAATTAGTAGTAATTACTGGCAATTTATAAGTGTGATGCCAAGCTCTTACAAGATGGTCGCTAGCAGCTTTACTTGCACTATAGGGACTATTTGGTAGATATTTATTGTCTTCAGTAAATTTTTCGGATTCCACCTCTAAATCTCCATAAACCTCATCCGTAGAAATTTGTACAAAACGAAAATTCTTTTTATCAATTTTTCCAAGGCTTTCCCAGTATATAAGGGTATTTTGAAGAATTCTGAATGTCCCTAAGATATTTGTTTGTATAAAATTTTCAGGGGTTGATATTGATCTATCTACATGGCTTTCTGCAGCAAAATTAATTATTGCTCTTGGTTTATATTTATTTAAAATTGAAGAAATAAGTTCTGAGTCACTTATATCACCTTTTATAAAAAAATGTCTACTATCATTTGACAATGAAGATAAATTTTCTAAATTACCTGCATAAGTTAGCATATCTAAAGAAACAATATTTTCATCGATCTTATCAAGCCAATTCATAACAAAGTTTGAACCTATAAACCCTGCAGCTCCTGTCACTAAGATTGTCATACTATTTTTCTAAACAAGTTGGAGGCTTTCTTCAATATAGTCACATAAAATGTGGCCAATTAGTATATGAGCTTCTTGAATTCTTGCAGTAGATTTTGATTTTACTATAAGTGAATGATCTGAAATTTGCCTTAATTTTCCTCCATCATTTCCAGTAAGCGAAAGGGTCAAAGCACCGATTCCCTTTGCAGTTTCAAAGGCCCTAATAATATTTTCACTATTTCCTGAAGTAGAAATTCCAACTAAAATATCTGCTTCAGTTCCAAGAGCTTCAAATTGGCGAGAAAAAATTTCCTCAAAGCCATAATCATTTCCAACACTAGTTAAAATAGAGGTATCTGTGGTTAATGCTAAGGATTTTAAGGCTCGTCGCTCTTTCTTAAAGCGCCCTACTAATTCTGCTGCAATATGCTGACTATCTGATGCGCTGCCACCATTTCCGCACCAAAAGATAGTTCCATCATTTTCTAAACAGGTTGATAGTAAATCTCCAAATATATTAATAGAGTCAAAGTTTGAATCTAAAACTTTATTAATTACATCAAGATGTTCAGAAAAATTTTTTTTTATAATGTCTTGCATAATTTTTAATCACCTAAAACTTAATTTAAAAATATTTAAATATTATTTTAACTTATATCTCATATTTTGATAAAAGCTTTAAATCCAAAAACATAAAATTTCAATGAAAAAGCCGGCAAAGCCGGCTTTTTATCTAGTGCGTTGTTTGATTTTCCTTATCTAAAAGTGTTTTTATTCTCAACTTTTCTTTTTTATATAATCTCACCTTAGCATCTGGGACATAATTTTTGTAAGCTTGCTTAACAATATTTTTTAAAACTTGGTGTCTATTCTTAAGTTCTTTGAAGTCCATACTTCTCCTTTATTGTTAATTATAAATAAAATGAAATTTGACTTGATAAATTTTGAAAATCGATCTCCTTTTGATAAATGTTTAAATAAAAACTTACAACATTAACTTTATACCTATTAAAAAAAAATTCTAGTATTATTTACAATAAAGTAAGATTTAAGATTAACTAAGGCAAATTATGAGCTATCTTGAAAAAAAGGTTTTAGAAGAAATTCAATTTTATGTAACTACTAAGTATGCTTGTGGTTACCTCACTGGTCAAGAAGCACAATCTATTGTTGCTACTCCTTATAAAAATATCAATAGTGAAAACTTTAATAATCTAATAAATAAAGGATTTAGAAGGAGTGGGCAATATGTTTATAAACCTAACTGCAAAAGTTGTAGTGCCTGTGTACCTATAAGATTATTAGCTCAAAATTTTACTCCGAGTAAATCTCAAAAAAGAGTAAGAAAATATTTAAATAAATTAACAGTTAAAGTTTTACCATTAGCTTTTGATGAAGAACATTATGAGTTATATGTTCAATACCAAAATAAAAGGCACAGAAATACTAACGAAGATGAAGATGATATTGCTGACTATAATGATTTTTTAATCAAAAGTAATGTTAATTCAAAAATTATTGAGTTCAGATTAGATAATGAACTTAAAATAGTATCCATTATTGACTTGGTTAATGACGGTATATCAGCTGTTTACACTTTCTACGATTGTGATAATAATAAATTAAGTCTTGGTACAATCTCAATCATTTGGCTTCTTGATTTATGCAAAAGAGAAAATTTAAAATTTCTATATCTTGGTTATTGGATCAACGAAAGCCAAAAAATGAAATACAAAACTAACTTCAAACCCTATGAGTTAATGATTGAGGGTATCTGGCAAGAAGCAACTAGTTAAATAGCGTGATACAATTTTCTTTTTATCAAACTTTCACTAATGAAAAATTTATATATATTTGGCGTAGGACTTATAGGCGGGTCAATTGCTCTTAAAGTACGAGAATTATTTTCATTTGATAAAATAGTTGGTATTGGTAGAGTTGGTGGTAATTCTTTAGAGGCTTTAGTCGACTCAGGTATTCTTGATTACTCATCGACTAAAGTGGATCAAAATATAAGTCAAGCTGATCTAATTATTATTGCTACCCCTGTTTCTCAAACAAAAGATATTCTTCAAGAAATCAAGCCACACTTAAATAAAAATACAATCGTAACTGATGTAGGAAGCACCAAACAGAATATTGTAAATGACGCTAAAATTATCTTAGAAGATAAATTTTCTCAGTTTATCGGCTCTCATCCGATAGCAGGTTCTGAAAAACATGGGCCTTTAGCAGCAAAAAAAGATTTGTTTGATGAAAAAAATATCATACTTACTCCCACAACTGAAAATGAATCTGAAAATATTGAAGCTTTAACAAATTTCTGGGAATCATTAGGAGGTATAGTTTCAAAAATGAAAGCAGATGAGCATGATCAAATTTTTTCAACGATCAGTCATTTACCGCATCTCTTGGCTTTTGGATTAGTAAACCTTATAAATAATAAAGCAAATAAAAAAACTTTATTAAACTATGCTGCCAGTGGATTTAGAGATTTTTCAAGAATTGCTGCAAGTTCACCTGACGTATGGAGAGATATATCTACTCAAAATCAAAAATCTATAATTAAGGATTTAAAATTATTTCAAAAAGAAATAACTAAAATCACTAACTTTATTGAGACAAAAGATATAAGAGCTCTTGAGGAATATTTAAAGTTAGCAAGTAAAACAAGAAAAAACTGGGTAAAAGAAGATTAGGTGAAACAAAAAAAATTAACAGCGTCTTTAAAAGCAAATGGGCGAATTTATTTACCTGGCTCAAAAAGTATTACCAATAGAGTTTTGCTTATGTCAGCATTATCTAATGGTGAAACATTAATACAAAATTATCTTGCTTCAGACGATACTAAACAGATGCTTAATGCCTTTAAAAAGCTAAATGTTAAATATAAAGTTATAGAAAAAAAACATATATTAATAAATGGCTGTGATCAAATTTTTCCAAACAAAAAAACTAAACTTTTTCTAGGTAACGCTGGAACTGCATTTCGACCTCTAACAGCGGTTCTTTCAATGATGTATGGTGAATATAAGCTTGATGGTGTAAAAAGAATGCACGAGCGCCCTATTAAAGACCTTGTAGATGCTTTAAAACAAATTGGAGCTAAAATTAATTATCTCAATAATCCAGGATTTCCCCCACTAGAAATATTACCTGCAATTATCAATTGTAGAAAAACTATTAAAATTAAAGGTAATGTTTCAAGTCAATATTTAACTTCACTTTTAATAGCTGCTCCTCTTTGCAAACAAAATATAAAAATTCAAATTGTTGGGAAACTTATATCAAAACCTTACATTGAAATCACTTTAAATTTATTAAAAAAATTTGGAATAAAATATATAAATAATAAATGGCAATACTTTACCTTAAAACAATCCTTGACTTATAAAAGCCCAAAAAAAATAAGTATAGAGGGTGATGCTTCATCAGCTTCTTATTTCTTTGCAGCAGGTGCAGTTGCAGGAACAGTTGAAGTAGTAAATATTAACAAAAAAAGTATTCAAGGTGACCTAGAATTTTTAAATATCATTAAAAAAATGGGTGCAAGAATTGAATACCTTTCGAATTCGATAAAGGTTTCTAAAAAAAGGAAGCTTAAGGGAATGACAGTTGATTGCTCACATATTCCCGATGCTGCAATGACTTTAGCCACTTTGGCCTTGTTTGCTGAAGGCACAACTACCCTTAAATCTATTGGGAGTTGGCGCGTAAAAGAAACAGACAGAATTTCAGCAATGCAAACTGAGCTAACAAAATTAGGTGCATCAGTAAAAAGCTCTAAAAATTCTTTAACAATTAAACCTCCTAGAATTATAAATAATAATATTACTATTGATACGTATGATGATCATAGAATGGCTATGTGTTTTTCTTTAATTTGTTTAACAAACAAAAATATAATTATCAATAACCCTGATTGTACAAATAAAACTTATCCGAATTTTTTCAAAGATTTTAAGAGTGTTATTGTCTAAAAAATCCAATAGAAATAAACAACCTTTTGTCATTGCCATTGATGGACCAGCTGGCTCTGGAAAAGGCACAGTAGCTAAAAAATTAGCTTCCAAATTAAATTTCCATTATCTTGATTCTGGTGCTATTTATAGAATTATTGCTTATGCAGCTAAGAAAAAAAATATTAATTCAAAATCAGTCGATGAACTAATAAATTTAGTCAAGTTTTATGCGTGGTCTAATATGGGTAAAAATTCAAAAATTACTTTTTCTGAAAATAATGTGCTACTTGATGGCGATAAAATCTCAAATTTTATTAGAACTGAATCAATAGGAAAATTAGCTTCTGAAATTGCCGTTCACGATAAACTCAGAGCTTCAATTCTACAATATCAAAGAAGTTTTTGTAAGTGGCCAGGTCTTGTTGCGGAAGGGAGAGATATGACTAGCGTTGTTTTTCCTGATGCAAATCTAAAAATATACTTAAATGCAAGTGTTGATGAAAGGGTAAAAAGAAGATATAAACAATTGATATCAAAAGGAAATGATGTTAATCTGTCGGACCTTGCCGATGAAATTGAAATTCGAGACAGAAGAGACAAGGAAAGAGAGGTATCACCTCTCGTTATAGTTAAAGAAGCTTATGTAATTGAAACTGATAATCTTAATGAAACAAAAACAGTTACTAAAATTTTAAGTTTATTTAACAAAAAAATAAATAGGTACTGATAACCCAAAAATTATCAGAGTAAATTAATTTCCCCATCGCTAGTTGGGATTTAAAAAGTTAAGGTTAATAAGTTAATGGCAACCATAGATAGTAGAAAAAATTCTAATCAAGAAAGTTTTGCAACATTATTTGAAGAAAGTATGGCGCTCAAAGAAATGCGTCAAGGTGAAGTAATTACTGCTGAAGTAATTTCAGTAGAAAGTGACTTTGTTATCGTCAATGCTGGTTTAAAATCAGAGAGTGTAATTAAAACAGAAGAATTTTTGGACGATAAAGGAACTGTTGAAGTTAAACTAGGTGACCATGTAAAAGTAGCTATTGAAAAAATAGAAGACGGTTATGGTTCAACAATCCTATCGAGAGTTAAAGCAAAACAGATGCAAGCATGGATTGATCTAGAGGATGCAATGAATGAAGGTAAGATAGTAAATGGGTTTGTAAGTACTCGAGTTAAAGGCGGATTAAGAGTCACAGTTAATGGGATAATGGCATTTCTTCCAGGTTCTTTAGTAGATGTAAAGCCTATTAAAGATACCTCTCCATTTGAGAATAAAGAATGCGAATTAAAAATAATAAAAATAGATCGTAAAAGAAATAATGTTGTTGTTTCTAGAAAAGCTGTTCTTGAAGATCAGCTCGGTACAAATCTTGAATCAGTTATTGAAACCTTAACAGAAGGTGCCAACGTAAAAGGTATTATAAAAAATATAACAGATTATGGAGCATTTGTAGATTTAGGTGGAATTGATGGATTACTTCATATAACAGACCTTGCTTGGAAAAGAATAAAACATCCTTCAGAAATATTAAATGTTGGCGATGAAATTGAAGCTCGTGTTCTTAAATTTGATAAGGATAAAAACAGAGTATCACTTGGTCTTAAACAACTAGATGACGATCCATGGATAGGACTAAATAAACGCTACCCAGTAAATACTAAGTTATTTGGCAAAGTTTCAAACCTAACTGATTATGGTGCATTTATAGAAATAGAAACTGGAATTGAAGGATTAGTTCATGTATCAGAAATGGATTGGACGAACAAAAATATACATCCATCAAAAGCAGTTCAATTAGGTGATGAAGTAGAAATTATGATTCTTGAAATCGATGAAGATAGAAGAAGGTTATCTTTAGGTATGAAACAATGCAAACAAAATCCGTGGGAAGATTTTTCATCAACATACAAAAAAGATGAAAAAATTACGGGGGAAATTAAATCAATAACAGATTTTGGAATATTTATTGGCTTGGAAGGTGGTATCGATGGCCTAATTCATCTCTCTGACATTTCATGGACAGAGCCGAGCGAAAAAGCAGTAAAAAAATACAAAAAAGGTGATAATGTTGAGTCAGTAATTATTGCTATCGACGTTGAAAAAGAAAGAATAGCCTTAGGTATTAAACAACTAACACCAGACCCAAACCCTGATGATAAAAAAGAAGAAATTAAAAAAGAAATCAAACCAAAAAAAGATACTGAAAAAAACACAAAAGCAAAAACCACAACAAAGAAAAAAAAGGCTGTTGAAGATATAGAAAATGCTGGAACAACTAACCTAGGAGCCCTTCTGAAAGCTAAGCTTGATGATGGAAAAGATGACTAAATCGAAACTCATTTCACTATTAGCTGAGCGATTCTCACAATTAGTCCATAAGGACGCAGAGCTTTCAGTTAAGTCTATTTTAGATGCAATGAGTCAATCACTAAAAGATAATAAAAGAATTGAAATAAGAGGATTCGGAAGTTTTAGTTTAAATTACCGCCCTCCTCGTATTGGAAGAAATCCAAAAACAGGAGAAAAAGTTAATGTTCCTGAAAAAAATGTTCCACACTTTAAAGCTGGAAAAGAATTAAGAGCACGTGTTGATAAATAATAATAATTAAAAAAAAAGTATATTCTTTTAGATTAGGATATGCTTTTTTTTTAACTAAAAATATAATTTTACAAATATGGTTGAATTCGAATTTTGGTGGTTATTAGTTATACCTTTCTTCTTTGCTCTTGGATGGCTTGCAGCAAGAGTGGATATTAAGCAAATAATCTCTGAAAGCACTGATTTACCATCAGCTTATTTTAAAGGCCTCCACTATTTAATTACAAATCAATACGAAAAAGCAATAGAAGCTTTCGATGAAGCAATTAAAATAAATAATAATTCATTAGAATTACATTTTGCCCTAGGGGGATTATTAAGAAGAACAGGCCAAATTGATAGAGCAATCAATCTACATATTGACCTTCTTGAAAAAAGAGAGTTGACAAAAGAACAACGAGATTCTGTTAAAGCTGAATTAGCTCAGGACTACTTTAAAGCAGGCTTGTATGATCGTTCAGAAGAACTTCTTAAAGCTTTAAATAAAGATAAATATTATCAATTCTCTTTAAACACTTTGCTTGAAATATATGTAAAAGAAAGAGAATGGGAAAAAGCAATTGAAACAGCAACTGAACTTGAAAAAATTTCAGGAGTATCATTTAGAGTATCAGTTAGTCACTATTTTTGTGAGATAGCAGTAAATCAAATCTTAGCCAAAAAATATGAACAAGCTAAAAAATCGTTAAACAAAGCATTGGAAGAATCAAAAAACTGTACAAGAGCTAACATTCTCTTAGGTGATATATATGCAGAAGAAAAATTATATGAGGAAGCCATAGTTTATTGGAAAAAAATTGAATTTCAACAACCTGAGTACTTAGGTCTAGTTGCACCAAAAATTATTAATACTTTTCAAACCTTAAATAAAATTAATGAGGGGCTATCAATCATTGCAAGATTTTTTGATATCTACAAACTCAAAACATTACTAAACGTTTTATATGAAACTGTATTAAAAAATGAAGGGGCAAATCAAGCAGAAAATATAGCTAGAAATGAATTAATTCAAAGACCAAGTCTTTCAGCATTAGATAAATTATTTCAAGCTCAAGCTATTGGAAAAACAAATAAAATTGATAATGTTGAACTAATTCAACAAACTATTAAAAATACTATTGGCGATAGAAGATTTTACTTATGCAATCAGTGTGGATTTAAAGCTCGGCAGTTTCATTGGCAATGTCCGGCATGTAATGCTTGGGAATCTCTTCCATCAGAACCCGCAGATATAATTCTTGAGACAAATATTGAGACCAAAAAATAATGGTTTACAATCCAAAATTATTTATCGCCATTGACCATAGTGAAGAAAAAATAGCTAAAGATCTTATACAAAGACTTCCTCCTAAAGCCTGTGGTATAAAAATTGGCAAAGAATTATTTACCGCATGTGGTCCAAAAATAGTTGACTGGGTCCACTCAAAAGGATTTAAAGTTTTTTTAGACTTAAAATACCATGACATACCAAATACTGTTAAAAAGGCATGTTTTGCAGCTGCTAAAATGAATATTTCCATTTTAAATATCCATGCTCTTGGAGGTAAAGACATGATGTTATCAGCAAGAGAAGGTATTGATAAATCAACAAATAAGCCTTATTTAATTGCTGTCACCATACTAACGAGTATGAATGAAGACACTCTAAAAACTATTGGTTTAAAATCATCATTAAAAGAACAAATCAAAAATCTTGCTTTATCGGCAAGTCAAGCTAAGTTAGATGGAATTGTTTGTTCTGCAAAAGATATTTTAAATATAAAAAAAATACTTCCTAAAGACTTTTTATATGTAACGCCTGGTATTCGTCCAAAAAATGAAGCAGAAGATGATCAAAAAAGAGTTATGACTCCTTCTGATGCTATAAAATGTGGATCAAGCATTTTAGTGGTTGGTCGTCCAATAACGAAAGCAAAAAATCCTGAACTAATAGTTAACCAAATCATTAAAGAAATCTCTTAAATTTATTTATCTTTAAGCATTTTATCAATATCACTTAAATCTAATCTTTTCATTAAATGTTCATATTTATTAATCATAAGAGATTCTGATTTTACATCATCAAACAATTCATAAGGCTGCTCATTGAAAAATATTGATATTTTTAAAGAAAGATCAGGAGTTATTGGAGACATATAAATAATTATTGCTCTAAAGGCATGTAAACAAACTGAACAAATATGATGAAGTTCAGAATTATCTACATGCTGAGATTCATCTTTCGCTAAAATCCAAGGCTCTTTTGCTGAAATAAATTCATTTAATTTTTCAACATGAGACATTAGCAATTTAACTAATTTACTAAATAATCTTTGTTCGTATAAAGAATTAACTTCTTCTTTTAAGTTAACAATTTCATTTAATAAATTACTATAATCTTTGTCTAAAAATACTTTTTTTGAAACGAGCTTATTTTTAAAATATTTAACAATAAAACCAGAAGTTCTGCTTGGAATATTAATTAATTTACCAACTAAATCACTATTAACCTTTGAAATAAAATCATTAAAATTAAGATCTATATCTTCCATTGAATCATTTAATTTTGAAGAATAATAATATCTCAAAAAATCTGTATTTTTGATGCTATCTAAGTAGCTTCTTGCTGTAATAAAAGTACCTCTTGATTTTGACATTTTTTCACCATTTACAGTCAAAAATCCATGAGCAAATATTTTTGTTGGCTTTCTAAAATTTGAAAATTCTAGTGTTGCAGGCCAAAAAAGAGCATGAAAATATAGAATATCTTTTCCAATAAAATGTATTAATTCTGATTTCTTCTCATCTTTCCAAAAATCATCAAAAGATAGATTCATTTTTTTAGCGAAATTTTTAAAACTGGCCATGTAACCTATTGGGGCGTCGAGCCACACATAGAAATATTTTCCTGGAGCATCAGGAATTTCAAAACCAAAATAAGGGGAATCCCTTGAAATATCCCAATCTGAAAGTCCAGACTTAAACCATTCATCAAGTTTATTGCTTGCTTCCTTTTGTAAAGTTCCTGACTTGGTCCATTTTAATAAAAAATCTGAACATTCTGATAATTTAAAAAAATAATGCTTTGTTTTCTTTTTAATTGGTGATGATCCTGTTAAAACAGAATAAGGATTAATTAAATCAGTAGGATTATAAGTTGATCCACAAACTTCACATGAATCGCCATACTGATCTTCCGCATTACACTTTGGACATTTTCCTTTGATAAATCGATCTGGTAAAAACATGTCTTTATCAGAATCATAAAATTGTTCTATTTCTTTTTCTAAGATTTTATTATTTTTTACAAGAGCTTTGTATATATCCTCTGATAATTCTTTATTTTCTGATGAATTAGTAGAATAAAAATTATCAAAATTAATCTGAAAATCTTTGAAATCTCTTGCGTGCTCTTTATACATGTTTTCAACTAGCTTTTCAGGAGAAATTTTTTCCTTCTCAGCCATTAGCATTATTGGAGTTCCATGAGTGTCATCAGCACATATATAATATGTGATGTTACCCTGCATTTTTTGAAACCTTACCCAAATATCGGTTTGTATGTATTCTACAAGGTGACCAAGGTGTATACTACCATTAGCGTAAGGCAAAGCTGATGTAACAAGAATTTTGCGCATTAGGAACCAAACAATTAGGTAAAATTAAAATAGTATTCTATCAAAATACAACCTTTAATCACATTAGAAATATTTTAAAATATAAAAAGTTAAAATAATGGAAAATAAAATAGAAAAATTTCTCTTAGAACTGGATCATCCAGAATTAAATCAAAAGTTTATATCAAAAAAGAATATAAAATTAATCGAGATAAAAAAAGATAGAATAAATTTATCAATAGAATTAAATTTTCCGTATAAAAGTCAAATAAATTTGTACGAAACAATGATTAAAGATGAAATAAAAAAAATAACAAATATAAATACTAATTTTGAGTGGTCTACCAAAATTTTAGCCAGGCAAGTTCAAAAAAGTGTTAATTCAATCAAAGGAATTAAAAATGTTATTGCAATTGCCTCTGGCAAAGGAGGTGTTGGAAAATCATCGACTGCTGCTAATTTAGCTTTGGCATTATCTCGTGAGGGAGCTAATGTTGGAATTCTAGATGCAGATATTTATGGGCCAAGTCAACCAAAAATGATGGGTATTGCAAAAAAACCAGATAGTAAAGATGGTAAATCAATGGAGCCAATCGTTGTTCATGGTATCCAAGCCATGTCTATTGGCTTTTTAGTGGATCAAGAGACACCGATGGTTTGGCGAGGACCAATGGTGACTAGCACTTTAGAACAGCTATTAAAAGAAACAAACTGGGATGATTTAGACTATTTAATAATTGATTTACCTCCAGGTACAGGGGATATTCAATTAACTCTAGCTCAGAAAATTCCAGTAACTGGTTCAATAATTGTAACTACCCCTCAAGATATCGCACTTCTTGATGCTAGAAGAGGTCTTAAAATGTTTGAAAAAGTTAATATTCCAATACTTGGTATTGTTGAAAATATGTCAACGCATATTTGTTCGAAATGTGGTCATGAAGAGTTTATTTTTGGTAAAGACGGCGGAGCTAAAATATGTCAAGATTATAATACTGAGCTTCTTGGCAGCCTTCCACTAGATATAAAGATAAGAGAGAATTTAGATGCAGGTACACCTTCAGTCATTGATAATCCAGATAGTGAAATATCATTAATATATAAATCAATTGCAAGAAAAGCTGCATTAAAGATTGCAAACTTATCTGAAGATCATTCCAGTAAATTTCCAAGTATTGTTATACAGCAAAGCTAATTAACTAACATCAAAGCTCATTACTAAAATTTGATTTTTAGCAGATATTGAGTTTGCAGGTAAGTCTCCACCTTCTTTCCATTTTCTAAATATATTCAATTTTTTTTTGCCACTAACAAGAAATAAAATATCTTCGGAATTACTTAATCTACTTAAAGTTAATGAAATTCTCTCACTTGGTGATTTCGGCGAATCTGAAACAGCTATTACTTGCTTATCATTGTCCCATTCTCGATTTGGAAATAAGCTTGCTATATGCCCGTCTTCACCTAATCCAAGTATAACTAAATCAAAACTTTTATTTACATGCAGTAACTTATCATAAGCTAAAGAACCATCAACGCTTCCTAATTCAGCAGGGATTATAAAAATATTTGATCTTGGAATATTTACTTTTGATAACCAAATTGATTCAGCTACAAAGCTATTTCTTTCTGGATGATCTAAAGGAAAACATCTTTCATCACCAAAAAAAATAAGCCATTTAGTAAAATCAATTTTTTTATTGGCTAATAGCTTGTAAATATTTACTGGTGTAGCTCCTCCTGAAAGCACTATAGAAAAAATACCTCTTTCTTTAATTGCGTTTTCAGCTCTCTCAAGAATAAATTCAACAGCATTATTATCTAATTCTTTTTGAGAATTAAAAGACAAAAAAACCGTATTTTTTTTAAACATAAATTCTTTCTTAATAAATTTTTATTATTATATTAAACATAAGTATAAGTGAATCAAGGTATTTGCTATAATGCACGCATCATAACTCAAAAAAAAATAATCCAAAAGATTATCAGATATTAAACCTCAAAAAAGGAAAAAATATGAAAATTGCGATGCTTGGACTAGGAAAGATGGGTGGTAATATGGCAGCCCGACTAATTAGAAATGGTCATGAAGTAGTTGGGTATGATACCAGCCAAGAAGTTATAGCTAAACTTGAAAAAACAGAAAAATTGATTCCTTCTATATCAGTTAAGGAGGCCATATCAAAATTAGAGGGTCAAAAAATAGTATGGATGATGCTACCTGCTGGGGAAATTACAAAAAAACAAATTGCTGACCTAATTCCTCTTCTTAACAAAGACGATATTATAGTTGACGGTGGTAATTCAAATTTTAAACAAAGCGTTAAAATGGGAAGTATGCTTGAAGAATACGATATAGGTTTTATGGATTGTGGAACTTCTGGAGGAGTTTGGGGTTTAGATAACGGATATTGTTTAATGGTCGGTGCATCACTAGAAGTAGCTAAAGCCGTTGAACCTATCCTAAGAGCATTGGCTCCCACCCCACAAACTGGATGGCTCCATGTTGGGCCTATTGGTTCAGGACATTTTACTAAAATGATTCATAATGGAATTGAATATGGAATGATGGAATCGTTTGCTGAGGGCCTTGAACTATTAAAAGGAAGAGAAGAATATGGAATTAATATAGCCGATGTAACTGAGTTATGGAGACATGGGTCAGTTGTGAGAAGTTGGTTATTAGATTTAACAGCTGAAGCACTAAAAGGAGATCAAGATTTAGAAAAAATTGAGCCATTTGTCGCCGACTCTGGTGAGGGAAGATGGACGGCTGTTGAAGCAATTGAACAAGGTATACCTGCTCCAGTTTTAACCCAGGCACTTCAGGTAAGATTTAGAAGTCAAGAAAAATCTAAGGGATATGGTTATAAAATACTTTCTATTATGAGAAATGCATTCGGTGGGCACGTTATGAAAAAAAAAGGGTAACTTAATAAATGACTAATAACTCAACTTTAGTTTTATTTGGAGCAAGAGGTAATTTGTCTCGTATCAAACTAATACCTGGACTATTTCATCTTGAGGAATCAGGAAAACTATCTAATGAAATGAAAATTGTATCGGTTGGAAGACAAAATATATCCCAAGATGAATGGGAAAATGAAATAAAAGATATGCTAGAAAAAAAATTTGAAGGAAAATATGATTTAGAAGTTTTTGACCGCTTTATAAAAAAAAATATTTACCATGCAACATTGCCTGATGACCCAAATGCATTTAAAAATTTTGCAAAATTACTTCATGATGATAGGCGATTTCCTAAAAACTTTGCATTCTTCTTATCAGTAAGGCCTTCTGATTTTGCAAAAATTATTGGTCAATTAGCTGAAGAAAATTTATTAAATGATGATGAATATTGGAGACGGGTACTTATAGAGAAACCTTTTGGTACTGATTTAAAAAGTGCTATTGAGTTACAAAAATCAATTTCTAAACATCTCAATGAAAAACAAATATATAGAATAGATCATTACTTAGGAAAATCTGCTTTACAAAATATTTTATGGACTCGTTTTACTAATAGCATTCTTGAACCAATTTGGAATAAAAATTATATAGATCATATACAAATCACTAATCATGAAACTCTAGGTGTTGGAGAAAGAACACAATTTTATGATGCAACAGGTGCTTTGAGAGATATGACACAAAGTCATTTATTGCAAATGCTAGCATTAACAACAATGGAAAAACCAAAATCATTCTCACCTGATGATATAAGAACTGAAAAAATTAAATTACTTAAATCTATTAAATCCATTCCGATAAATGAAATTAATAAGCATGCTTTTAGAGGGCAATATAAATCAGGAGTTATAGAAAAAGAAGGTCATGTAAAGGGGTATCTTGAAGAGCTAGAAAATACTAAAAGTATCGTAGAAACTTATGCTGCAATTCGGCTATATATAGATAACCCAAGATGGAAAAACATTCCTGTATACCTTCGAACAGCTAAAAGATTAAGTCAAAGTGGAACATTTATTTCAATTAAATTTAAAAATAATCAAACAGAAAAAAAATTAAATTCTAATAATTGGTTAGTATTCAGTATTCAGCCAAAAGAAAGCACATATTTTGAGATTCAAACAAAAATTCCTGGTTTAAATGAATCTGATCTAAGAACTACAAAACTTGAAGGAATAAATAGGCTTGATCATGATGAAAAAATTGATGCATATGAAACTTTAATGCTCGACTTACTTGAAGGAAATCAATCAAGATTTCTTCATATTGATGAAGTTAAAGCAGCATGGTCATTAATCGACCCTATAATAAAATATTGGTCAGAAAATAAAGAAAAAGTTCATCAATATACTGCTGGAACAAGTGACCCTAAGGAATCAGAAATTATATTTGAAAATAAAAATCAATTTTGGCGAGAAGAAAACTAATGACAATAAAATCAGATAAATGGATTAAAAAAATGGCTGAAGAAAATCAAATGATTAGCCCTTTCGAGCCAAAAATGATTCGTGAAAAAGAAGGTGAAAAAATAGTTTCTTATGGTACTTCAAGTTACGGATATGATATTAGGTGCGCTCCTGAATTTAGAGTATTTACAAACATAAACAATACTATTGTTGACCCTAAATCTTTTGACCCGAACTCTTTTGTAGAATTTAATGGAGATTATTGCATAATTCCTCCAAACTCATTCGCCTTGGCGAGAACAGTAGAATTTTTCAAAATCCCAAGGAATGTTCTAACAATTTGTGTAGGCAAATCAACATATGCTCGGTGTGGCATCATTGTTAATGTAACTCCATTTGAACCTGAATGGGAAGGTTATGTCACTCTAGAATTTAGCAATACAACTCCACTTCCAGCAAAAATTTATGCTGGAGAAGGATGCGCGCAAGTTCTATTCTTTGAGTCTGATGAATCATGCGATACATCTTATAAAGATCGAGGTGGAAAATATCAAGGCCAAAGCGGTGTTACTTTACCAAAGATTTAATACCAAAAATTCTTATAAAAAGTTTAAAAATTTATCTTATTTTTAGGAGCTGCTGATTTGGAATACTGGGGATATCATTTAATAATGGATTGTAAAAATGGCGATTTGGAAAAAGTTAAATCGCCTAAACATATTAAAGATTTTGTAAAAGAACTAATTAAAGAAATTAATATGATTGCATTTGGCGAACCGAAGCTTCATCATTTTGCAACTCACAATAAAGATGCTGCTGGATACAGCCTTGTACAATTAATCGAAACCTCTTCAATAACTGGTCATTTTGTAGATAAAAATGGTGATTGTTATATTGATATTTTTAGCTGTAAGGATTTCGATGTTGAAGTTGCTAAAAAAGTAGTAAATAAATTTTTCTCACCAAAACAAATAAAAATAACATATCTTAATAGACAGGCTTAAATAAAAAATAAACATATCTATTTTCTTTCATACTTCAAAAAAGAAAATTTTATTTTTTTTTCTGATATTAAATCTTCTCTACCAACCTCTTTCCATTCATTTTGATCGTAATGAGGAAAGAATGCATCCCCATCAAAATCATCATCAACCCTTGTAATATACAAATTTGTAGCTAAAGGCAGTGCTGATTTATATATTTGTTCACCGCCAATGATAAAAATTTTGTTTGGTATCTTAACCATCGAAATCGCTTCACTCAATGAATTTACAACTACTGCCCCACTAATTCTTAAAGAAGTATTTCTAGTAATTACTATATTTTGCCTATCTTTTAATGGCTTACCAATTGAATCAAAAGTTTTTCTCCCCATGATAACAGTATGATTTAAAGTTGTTTTTTTGAAATTTTTAAGATCCTCTGATAGATACCAAGGTAATTCATTGTTAAAACCAATTACAGAATTATTTGACATTGCAACAATGATTGATATTTTCATCATTAAACTGCAATAGGAGCTTTTATCGAAGGATCAGGATCGTAATTAATTAATTCAAAATCATCATACTTAAATTGAAAAATATCTGTTATTGAAGAATTAATATTCATTATTGGTAAACTTTTAGGTTTTCTTTTAAGTTGTTCATTCACTTGATCAATATGATTCAAATATATATGTGAATCACCTAAAGTATGAACAAAATCTTTACATTCTAAATTACATACCTGAGCAATCATTTTTGTTAAAAGTGCATATGAGGCAATGTTGAATGGCACGCCTAAAAAAACATCTGCACTTCTTTGGTATAGCTGACATGATAATTTATTATTAGCAACATAAAATTGAAAAAAAGCATGACATGGCGGTAATTTCATATTATCAATTTCAGCTACATTCCAAGCAGAAACAATCAATCTTCTTGAATGAGGGTTATTTTTTATTTGATCTATTAAATTTTTAATTTGATCAATTGATTTACCGCTGGAAGAAGGCCAACTTCTCCACTGTGAACCATAAACAGGACCTAAATCTCCATTTTCATCAGCCCATTCGTCCCATATAGATACACCATTTTCTTTTAAATATTTTATATTAGTATCTCCTGTAAGAAACCATAACAATTCGTGAATCACTGATTTTAGATGTACTTTTTTTGTAGTTAATAAAGGGAAGCCTTGTTCTAAATCAAACCTCATTTGATAACCAAACGTTGATAAAGTCCCTGTGCCAGTTCGATCCGTTTTTTTTATCCCGTTATCTTTTATATGGCTTAAGAGATCTAAATATTGTTTCATTTTATCGTTTTGCCAGAATAAAATCTTTAACTAATGAAGTCTCATTTTCAAAAATTTCAAATATCTGGTCAATTTTTTCTAAATTAATTAATGATTCAGGTCTAGGAGGCTTCTTACCAATTGCCTCTAGAACAGTTCTTTCAAACTTGGTTGGTAATGCAGTTTCTAAAACTAGCATTGGAGTATCTTTTGATAAATGGTCAAGAGATGCTTTAACACCATCTGCAGTATGAGTGTCAATAATTACATCATATTCGTCATAAAACTGTTTAATCAACTTAATTCTATTATCATGCTTACTTGAAGAAGAAATAAAGCCAAACACTGAAATTAAATCCACGTTTTTCTTATCAAGTTGGAAAGAACCACCATTATCTATTTGATCCCAATAACCATTTAAGGTGGAACTATCTCTATCTAATAAATCAAAAATAAATCTCTCAAAATTAGATGCTTTTGA
>JAOMCC010000005.1 GCA_028344855.1 Nitrosomonadales bacterium
TGTCAAAGATTTTGTAGAAGATCAATATATTTTTATGGCTACCTCAAAAGGAACAGTTAAAAAAACTCCTCTTTCTGATTTTTCTAATCCAAGAAAATCAGGAATTATTGCTATTAAATTAGATAATGGTGACTTTTTAATTGGAGCTTCAGTAACAAATGGTAAAAATGATATTGTTTTAGTATCTAATGGTGGTAAAGCAGTATGGTTTGATGAGACTGCTGTTAGAAGTATGGGAAGAAATGCTCGTGGGGTAAGAGGCATGAAATTACCAGAAAAACAACAAGTTCTATCCCTTTTAGTTGCTTTTTCAGAATCCGAATCAGTTTTGGTAGCTACAGAAAATGGTTATGGAAAAAGGACGCAACTTTCTGAATTTAGACGTTCAGGAAGGGGAACACAAGGTGTTAAAGCAATACAAGTTAGTGATAGAAATGGAATTGTAGTTGCTGCAAGACTAGTAGGCGATCAGGATGAAATCATGTTAATTACAACTGGCGGTGTTTTAATTAGAACTCGTGTAAGTGAAATCCGCGAGCTTGGAAGAGCTACTCAGGGAGTCACTTTGATTAATCTAGGAGAGGATGAAAAATTATCTGGATTAGAAAAAATTGTAGAAACAGATATTATTGTTGATGATGGTCAAGATGAGTTGCAAATTTAATTTTTCTGCTGGCCCAGCAATATTGCCTAAAAAAGTTCTTTTAAAAGTGCAGACTGAATTATTAAATTGGCAAAACTCTGGAATGTCTGTAATGGAAATGTCACATAGAGGAAAAGAATATGCTCCTATTATCGAAAATGCAGAACTAAATTTAAGAAAGTTATTAAATTTACCAAATAACTATAAAGTACTTTTTTTGCAGGGAGGAGCGGTCACACAAAACTTTATGGTTCCAATGAATTTATTAAATAGCAAAACTGCAAGTTATGTAATATCAGGTTATTGGTCAAAAAGAACTTTTAATGATGCTCAACCGTTTTCAGGGATTAATATAGCTGCTTCTTCTGAAAGTATAAATTATACAAAAGCACCCGAAGTTAAAACTTGGGATTATAAAAAAACCGATTCTTATATACATTACTGTTTAAATGAAACTATCCATGGAGTTGAATATTTTGATGATCCAAACATTAAAAATATTCCTATTGTTTGCGATATGTCTTCAACAATATTATCTAGACCAATTGACGTTTCTAGCTACGGAGTTATTTATGCTGGAGCTCAAAAAAATATTGGCCCTGCGGGATTAACCATATTAATTGTTCGTGACGACTTATTAGATTTTGCTGACAAAAAAACTCCATCAACATTTAACTGGAAAACACAATCAGAAAATAATTCTATGATCAATACCCCATCTTCGTTTGGCATTTATGTGGCTGGATTAGTTTTTGATTGGATAATTGATAGTGGTGGACTTCAAGCCATGGAAAAAATTAATATTAAAAAATCAAATTACTTATATGATTTTATTGATTCAACTGATTTTTACATTAATAATGTAGATAATCAAAATAGGTCAAGAATGAATGTTTCATTTACAATTCATAATGATGAATTATTAGCTGATTTTTTAAGTGGAGCTGAAAAAAACGGCCTGTTTGGTTTAAAGGGTCACAGATTGATTGGTGGCTTGCGAGCATCAATATACAATGCTATGCCATATGAAGGTGTCGTTGCTTTGGTAGATTATATGAAAGAATTTAAAGATAATCATTAAATGAAAAAAAATCTTAATAAGTTAAGAACTGATATCGATAATATTGATAACAAATTATTAGATTTACTATCTAAGAGAGCTGCTGTAGCTCAAGAAGTAGGAAAACTGAAAAATGATGGCATTATATACAGGCCAGAAAGAGAGGCACAGGTTCTTTCAAAGTTATTAAAAAATAATAAAGGACCACTATCAAATGAAAGTATTAAAAATATTTTTAATTCAATAATTTCTAATTGTCGTGCATTAGAAAAAAAATTAAGTGTTTCTTTCCTTGGCCCATTGGGAACATTTAGTGAGGAGGCAACAATTCGTCAATTTGGTGAAAATATTAAGGGTGTTCCTACAAATAGTATTGATGAAGTTTTTAATGATGTTCAATCTGGTATCGCTCATTACGGAGTAGTGCCTGTAGAAAATTCAACAGAGGGTGCAATCAGTAGAACATTAGATTTATTATTAACAAAAGATTTAAAAATTTGTGGAGAAATCATACTCCCTGTTCATCATTTTTGTCTTTCGAAAAATACTAATTTAACAAAGATTACAACTATTTATGCCCATGGACAATCATTGGCACAGTGCCATGACTGGTTAATGAATAATTTACCAGATATTAAAAAAGTTGCCGTAATGAGTAATGCTGAAGGAGCAAGGCTTGCTTCTAAAGAAAAAAATACTGCAGCAATTGCAAGTAATAGAGCTGCAGATTTATTTAAATTAAATGTCTTACAACAAAATATTGAAGATGAACAAAATAACTCTACTCGTTTTTTGGTTTTATCTACGCAAGATGTTAAACCTTCCAATAAAGATAAAACATCAATTATTGTTGCAACAAAAAATAAACCTGGCGCTATTGCAGAACTAGTAGCACCTTTCGCAAAAAATAAAGTGAGTATGACAAAGCTTGAATCTAGACCAGCAAAGATTGGTATGTGGGAGTATGTTTTCTTTATTGATATTGAAGGACATCAAACTAAAAAGTCTGTTAAAGCAGCTTTAAATGTTATTGAGTCCAAAGCATCTTTTTTGAAGATCCTTGGCTCTTACCCTAAAAATTAATTTCAGATGGTTATTCAAGTTGCAAATTATATTTCTGATATAGAACCTTATGAAGGGGGAAAACCAATATCAGAAGTTGCTCGTGAGCTTGGAATCCCTGAAAATAAAATTATTAAATTAGCCTCGAATGAAAATCCAATTGGAATAAGTCAGCTTGCAAAGCTAGCAATTAATAGCGCATTAAAAGAAGTTGAAAGATATCCAGACGGAAACGGATTCCATCTCAAAAAAATAATTTCAGAAAAATTTTCTATTACACCTAGTCAAATTATTTTGGGTAATGGATCTAACGATATTCTAGAGCTAGCCGCAAGAACTTTTGTAACTTTAAAAGATGAAATAATATATTCTCAACATGCTTTCGCAGTTTATAAACTTGTAACCAAAGCAATTGGTGCTAAAGGTGTTGAGGTTCCTGCTACAAAATATTGTCATGATCTGAATAAATTCTCAACTTCGATTACAAAAAAGACTAAATTAATTTTTATAGCAAATCCAAATAACCCTACTGGAACATTAATAGACAAAAAGACATTAAAATCTTTTTTGGATTCTATCCCTAAGCACATCATCGTGGTTCTCGATGAAGCATATGATGAATATTTATTAGATGATTTGAAATCTAATTCATTTGAATGGATAGATACTTTTAGAAACCTAATTGTTTCTAGAAGTTTCTCAAAGGCTTATGGATTAGCCGGCTTAAGGATAGGTTATGGTGTTGGCTCTCCAAATTTAATAGAGTTAATGAATAGAGTACGACAACCTTTTAATGTAAACCATCTTGCACAAGAAGCTGCAATAGCATCACTCAATGATAAAGATTTTATTGAACAAAGCAGAAAGCTCAATAATGAGGGAATGTCTCAAATAGTTCAGGCATTTAAAGAATTAAATATAGAGTTTATTCCTTCATATGGAAATTTTGTGAGCTTTAAATTACAAGACGAGAAGACAACAATGCTGTATTATCACCACTTATTAAAAAATGGTGTGATTGTAAGGCCAATTTCAAATTATGATTTACCAGAATTTTTAAGAGTCAGTATTGGACTTAAAAACGAAAATAAGATATTTACTAAGTATCTAAGTAACTGCAACATATAGGATTTTTTATGATTATAGTAATGAATAAAACAGCAACAGAAGAGCAAATTGAACTTGTTGTTTCTAGAATTAAGGACAAGGGTTTAGAGGCGAGTATATCTAAAGGTACTGAAAAAACTGTAATCGGTGCTGTTGGAGATGAGAGATTACTTGATCCTAAACTATTGGATAATTTGCCTGGCGTAGAACAAGCAATGCATATTGTTAAGCCATACAAAATTGTTGCGCGTGAATGGCATCCTAAGGATACGGTTTTAGACATAAAAGGTCATTTAATTGGCGGAAAACATATCCAAATTGTTTCAGGACCATGTTCGGTCGAAACACCAGAACAGATGAAAAAATCAGCTAAAGCTGTTAAGGCAGCGGGTGTAAAGTTAATGCGAGGCGGGGCTTTTAAACCAAGAACTAGCCCCTACACTTTTCAGGGAGTAGGTTTTGATGGCTTAGAGATGTTCAGAAAGGCAGCTGATAATGAAGGCTTACCAATCGTCACCGAACTTTTAGATGTAAGACATCTTGATAAGTTTTTAGAACATAAAGTTGACGTAATTCAAATAGGTACAAGAAGTATGCAAAATTTTGAATTACTAAGGGAAGTAGGAACCCTCAAAATTCCGGTTATTTTAAAAAGAGGGATGTCAGCAACAATTTCTGAATGGTTAATGGCTGCAGAATATATTGCTTCTGGAGGAAATCATAATATTATCTTTTGTGAAAGAGGTATAAGAACATTTGAAACTTATTATAGAAATGTTTTAGATGTTACAGCGATTCCAGTTTTAAAAAAAGAAACACATTTGCCTGTAATTATTGATCCTTCTCACGCAGGTGGAAAAGCTTGGATGGTGGCAGCTCTATCTCGGGCTGGTATCGCCGCTGGTGCTGATGGCTTACTTGTAGAAATGCATCCAAATCCATGTGAAGCATGGTGTGATGCAGATCAGGCTATAACGCCAACTGAATTAAAAGATTTAATGAAAGATTTGACTGCTATTGCGAAGATATTAGGTCGTAATATATCAAATTAACTCATGGATTTCATGAGTTTGCTTTAGATATTTTCCCCTGTTCTGATTTAACGTCCTCAGTCAATATTCGGTTTTAATTGGATTAAGGGTTATTAATGCATATTCGTGTTTTAGGTTCCGGTGCTGGGGGTGGATTTCCGCAATGGAATGATAATGGTGAAAATTGTCGAGGTGTTAGAGCAGGAAATCCAAATTTTAAAGCAAGAAACCAATCTTCAATAACAGTCAGCTCAAATGGTGTAGATTGGATTTTATTCAATGCATCCCCAGACATAAGAGCTCAAATTGAATCTTTTCCGCCGCTTCAACCAGCTAGAAAAATAAGAGATACAGGTATTTCATCTATTATTGTTACTGATAGTCAAATAGATCATACAACAGGTCTATTAAGTTTAAGAGAACACGATAAGCCTTGGGATATATATTGCACAAAATCTGTATATGAGGATATGACAACAGGATTTCCTATTTTTAATATTTTGGAGCATTTTAGAGGAGTAAACTGGCACGAGGTATCAACTGAGCAAATTCCATATGAAATTCCAAAAGCTGATAATATAATTTTTACAGCTGTCCCACTTCAAAGTGAAGCCCCACCATATTCACCGCATAGGCATAATACTGTTCCTGGCGACAATGTAGGTTATAAAGTAGAGGATACAAAAACAGGGAAAAATCTTTTTTATGCTCCAGGACTAGGGGTTATTGAAGATCATGTGTATAGGTATTTGAAAAATGCAGATGTGGTTTTAATTGATGGGACAGTATGGACCAACGATGAAATGTCAAGAGCCGGAGTTAATGATAAATTAGCTAGTGAGATGGGTCACCTAGATCAGTCAAGTGAAGGGGGTATAATTGACACCCTTAACTCACTCCAAAAACCTCGTAAGATTCTTATTCATATTAATAATACCAATCCAATCCTTAATGATGAATCTGAAGAGAGAAAATTCTTGAATTCAAATAATATAGAAGTGTCCTATGATGGTATGGATATTATTATTTAAGGAAAAAAAATGACAAAGCCTTGGACAAGAGAAGAATTTGAGAACAGATTAAGAGAAAAAGGTAAGGGATATCATATTTACCATCCTTTTCATGTAATGATGTATGAAGGTAAATTATCTAAAGAGCAACTTCAAAGTTGGGTCCTAAACAGATTTTATTATCAGATAAGTATTCCACTAAAAGACGCTGCAATTTTATCTAATTGTCCTAATCAAGAAATTAGAAAAGAATGGATTGTAAGAATTCTTGATCATGATGGTGAGGGAGAAGTTGAAGGGGGTATAGAAGCTTGGATAAACCTTGGTAAGGCTGTTGGTTTGTCAAGAGAGGATGTAACTTCTTTAAAACACGTTAGTCCTGGAGTTAAATTTGCTGTTGATGCTTATATTAATTTTGCTAAACAGCGCTCATGGCAGGAATCAATCTGTTCCTCATTAACAGAGCTATTCGCTCCTCATATCCACCAACAGAGAATAAGTTCTTGGCCAAAAATGTATCCTTGGATTAATGAATCAGGACTTAGTTATTTTAAAAAGCGTTTAACAGAAGCTAGAAGGGATGTGGAGCATGGTTTAGGCGTTACTTTAGATTATTTTAGTCAAACAAGAGAGATGCAAGAGCAAGCTTTAGAAATTCTCCAATTCAAATTAAATGTTTTATGGGTGATTGCTGATTCAATTATGCTTGCATCATCAAATATAAAAGTAGAAGATAGAGATTATTTAAGGCAGCCAATAAATTAATTATGACCATTGACACCAAAGATATATATAAAATTGCAGCACATCATCGATTCCAGTGGGAAAAAGCACAAGACTGTTATGTAATTTTATTTCCAGAAGGTATGGTTAAATTAAATGGAAGTGCTGGTGAGGTTTTAAACTTAGTTAACGGTGAATCAACTGTTGAATTTATAACAGAGACATTAAGTAAGAAATTTACAGATGTTCCAAATATTGCTAAAGATATTGAAGGAATGATAGAGTTAGCTTTAGATAAAGCATGGATTGAGAAGGTAAACTAAAAAAATGGTATTAGATAAAAAAAATAATGGTGTTTCAGCTTCAACAACAGCAACACAGCCATTGTGGTTGCTTGCTGAAATTACTTATCAATGCCCACTTCAATGTGCATTCTGTTATAACCCAACAGATTTTGACAAACATACTCAAAATGAACTAGATACTAATTCTTGGATAAAGGTTTTAAGGCAAGCAAGAGATTTGGGGGCTGCTCAGCTTGGACTCTCTGGAGGAGAGCCATTACTTAGGAAGGATATTGAAGAAATTGTTACTGAGGCAAGCTCTTTAGGTTACTACAGTAATTTAATAACCTCCGGTGCAGGAATGAATGAAAAAAGAATTGACGCATTGAAAGATGGAGGCCTTGACCATATTCAATTATCAATGCATGACATAACTGAAGAAATAAATAATTTTATAACCAATACTAAAACCTTTAAATTAAAACAAAAAATAGCGGCTATGATTAAAGATAGAGGTTACCCGATGGTGCTTAATGTTGTATTACATCGATATAATATTGATCATATTAAAGAAATTCTTGAAATGGCAGAAGGTTTGGGAGCAGACTATATTGAGTTAGCTAATACACAATATTATGGATGGTCTTTAGTTAATAGAGATCAGTTAATGCCAAAAAGAGAACAAGTTATACATGCTGAAAAAGTTACAAATGAATTTCGTGAGCGTATTGGTAATAAGATGAAGATATTTTTTGTAGTTCCAGATTATTATGATGAAAGACCAAAAAAATGTATGAATGGTTGGGGTGAAGTATTTATGATAGTAACCGCTAATGGCGACGTACTTCCTTGCCATTCTGCCAGAGTTATTCCTAACTTAGAATTTCCTAATGTCAAAGATACAGGTTTAAAAGGTGCATGGTATGATTCTCCAGCTTTTAATAAATTCCGGGGTGACGACTGGATGAAAGAGCCATGCAGAAGCTGTTCTGAGAAAGAAAACGATTTAGGTGGATGTAGGTGTCAAGCTCTATTATTGTCCGGTGATGCAGAAAGTGCTGATCCTGTTTGTACGAAATCTCCAAATCGTCATTTAATTGATCAAGCAATAAAGGATACTGAAAATCCAGGTGTCGAAGCCAAACCTATTATGTTTAGATCAAATAAAAATTCTAAAAAAATATCTGATGGTGAAGAAAAAGAAAGACTAGAAAAATTTCACGCTACTCCATAGTTACATTTACATTAGGCTAATATGAGTCTTTTTTTAAATCCAAAGGTAATAACCTTAGCAGCATTATCATCACTTGCTCCTTTCGCAATTGATACATATCTTCCTGCATTTCATATTATTAGTAAAGATTTATTTACCACTCCTGAAGGTATTCAGCAAAGTTTAACTTTTTACCTTTTACCTTATACAGTAATGCTTTTATTCCATGGCCCAATATCTGATGCTATTGGCCGAATAAAAACTCTTCAATGGGGATTAATGTTATTTTTTATTGCTTCTTTAGGATGTGTATTTTCAACAACTATCGAATCATTATGGTTCTTTAGAGCTCTACAGGGTATTGGGGGGGGAGCTGGAAGTGTTGTTGCTAGGGCAATGGTAAGAGATATATATCATGGAGCTGAGGCCCAGAGAGTTATGGCTACTGTTCAAATATTATTTGGAATTGCACCAGCCATTGCGCCAATGATTGGTGGACTTCTTTTAGGATTTCATTGGCAAGCTATATTTATTTTTCTTGCTGTTTATGCAGGAATAGCAATATTGATGGGTTCTACAATCCTGTCCGAAACTGTAAAAAAATCAATGCGAGTACCTTTTTCAATTATGGGAGCTATTGGTAGATACAAAACTTTATTATTGAATAAAGAGTTTTTATTATTAATTGTTTCTGTTTCATCAAATTTTGCAGCTTTTTTTATATATGTTTTGGCTAGCCCTATATTTTTAATCGACCATCTTGGATTTACACCTCAACAGTTCGGGTATTTATTCATACCAACTGTTTCAGGAATGATGTTTGGATCATTAATAGTAAAAAAAGCTGCAGGCGTTATTGATTCCAAATTAGTTCTAAGATTTGGTTATTATTGGATGTTTGCAATATCTTTAATTAACTTATTGTTTTGTTATTTTATGCCAAATAATGCGCCTATTAATATCGGTTTTATTGCTTTATATAATATTGGTATGGCTTCCGCTATGCCAATTATCTCAATTGCAGCTTTAGATTGTTTTCCTAAGATTAGAGGTACAGCTGCATCAGGTCAAGCTTTTATGCAGATGTTATTTTCTTCAGTTGTAGCAGGACTCCTTGTGCCTATTCTTTGGTTTTCTACTTTTGGATTATCGTTAGGATTATTTTTATTGATTAGTTTCGGTTTCTTTACAATAAGAAAAACTCGACTATGGAATGTGTAATTAATTTACCAGTATTTTTCTATTGTTATATTACCAGGGTTGCTTCGTCGATTAATTTCTAGACCTTTATTTTTTAAATTATTAATTGTTTCTTTTATCATATCTGGATTACCACATATCATGAATTGAGAAGTTTTAGATATTTTGATTTTAGTAGTAGTTTCAAATATACCATTTTCAATTGCGTTTGGTATTCTTGTATTTAAACACCCATCGATTTTTTCTCTTGTAACAGATTTGATGTAATGAAATTTTTGTGGATATTTATTTTTAAATTTAGCTATTTGATCTAAATAGGTTAATTCTTCTTTATTTCTCACTCCATGAATTAAGATAACTTTTTTAAATCTATTCCAAGGAGCATCTGTTTTTAATAACGAAATAAATACACCTGAACCAGTTCCTGTAGCCAATAACCATAAGTTATCACCTTTTGGAATCTCGCTCATAACAAAATAACCAAAAGCATTATTATTAACCAATATGTTATCGCCAGATTTAAGTTCGCTTAGTTTTGGTGTGAGTTTTCCATCAGGTATTTTAACGTAAACGATTTCTAAGAAATTATCTGAAGGAGCACTAACATAAGAGTAAGGCCTGCTAATAATTTCATTATTTATTTCTAGCGCTATTCTAGTAAATTGACCTGAGATATATGGATTTACTCTAGCAGCAATTTTAATTGATGCTAATGAGTCAGTCCAATTTTTATGTTCCAGAACCTTACCTTCAATCCAATTACTTTTTGAAATAGGCTGCATATATTAATTATAGAAATACATAGGAATTATAAAGCTGTTAATAGCATTAATAAATTTATTCTTCTACCAGTAACTTACGTTTATCTGTTTCTTTACTATATTTATCTGCATCTGGGAGCGGATCTTTTCGTGCAGTAATTATTGGCCAAACTTTTGCTAGTTTTGCATTAATTTCTATAAATTCTTGTTGGTCCTCTGGAACATCGTCTTCAGCATAAATTGCTTCAACTGGACATTCTGCAACGCATAAAGTGCAGTCAATACATTCTTCGGGATCAATTGCAAGAAAATTAGGTCCTTCCACAAAACAGTCAACTGGGCATACATCTACACAATCAGTGTATTTACATTGAATACAAGATTCAGTTACAACATAAGTCATTTTTACTTTACCTTTTATTTAATAATATTTTAAGTTATTTTTCTTTCTTATCCAATAATTCAATCATGCCTGCTCCAACTGTATGAAATGAAGTTTCATCAATTACAATAAAGGAACCAGTGCCTCTATTTTCAAAATAGTTATCAACAATTAGTGGTTGGGCTAATTTAAAAGAGATACTTGCAATATCGTTTGTTTTAAGTTCATTTTGTACCTCTTCATGCTCAAGCGTCTCAATATTAATTTTATAATTAATATTAGTTATTTTGGCCTTAGAGGTTCTAGTCGTATGCATCAATAGGTATGTTCTATTTATAGAAAGTGGATTTTCAGAAAGCCAACAGACTGTTGCTGTAAAATTTTTAATAGCATTGATTGGATCATCGTGATGGACTAACATATCACCTCTGGATATATCAATCTCATCTTTTAATAGAACAGTAATTGATTGTTCAGATATAGCTTCATTAATATTCTTCTCACCAATTTTAATCTCTTTTATTAAGGACTCATTGCCAGATGGTAAAACTTTAACTTTATCATTTACTTTTAGAAACCCAGATTCAATCCGACCCATAAAGGCACGAAAGTCATGGAGTTTTTGATTTGCTGATTCTCTTGGTCGACATACGTATTGAATAGGAAATCTAAATGATGACTCTTTAAAATCATTAGTTGTATCAAGATTATCCAGTAATTCTAAAAGAGTCAATCCTTTGTACCAACCCATTGAATTACCTCTGTCAACAATCATATCCCCTTTTAATGCAGAGATTGGAAGGAATTTTATATCTGTTTTAGTATTTTTAGGAAAAATATTTTTTTCAAATTTTTTATAATTTTCACAGATAGAATTATATTTCAATTCGTCGAAATTAATTAAATCCATTTTATTTATTGCCACAATAATATGTTTGATGCCAAGTAATTTAGCTATATAAGTATGTCTTTTTGTTTGGGTTAAAATTCCTTTTCTGGAATCTATTAGTATTATTGCAAGTTGTGCAGTTGATGCACCTGTAACCATATTCCTAGTATATTGTTCATGACCAGGCGCATCAGCAATAATATATTTTCGATTACCGGTACTAAAATATCGATAAGCTACATCAATAGTAATTCCTTGTTCTCTCTCTGCTTGAAGCCCATCAGTTATTAATGACAAGTCAATTTCTGTCATTCCCTTTTTCTTTGATGTATTTTCAATTTGAGCTAATGTATCAGTTAAAATAGTTTTTGTATCAAATAAAAGTCTTCCTATAACAGTACTTTTCCCATCATCAACACTTCCACAAGTCATGAATCTAAGAACAGTATCATTTATATTTTTTTTCATTTTAGAAATACCCTTCTTTTTTTCTTTGCTCCATTGAAGCCTCAGATACTTGATCATCTAGTCTTGTTTCACCTCTTTCTGAAATTGAAGTAGATGCTGTTTCTAATATTATTTTCTCTACTGTATCTGCATTACTTTCAACAGGTGCAGTGCAGGTTATATCGCCAACAGTACGAAATCTGACTGTAATATTTTCAATAATTTCATTAGATTTTGCAGGTGTCACATTTGTTATTGGTACAATTGTATTGTTTCTTCTGACTATTTCTCTTTTATGTGCAAAATATATATTAGGTAGCGAAAGATTTTCTCTTTCAATATATTGCCATACATCCATCTCCGTCCAATTAGAAATTGGAAACGCCCTAATATTCTCTTCATTATGAACTTTAGCGTTATATATATCCCAAAGTTCAGGCCTTTGATTTTTTGGATCCCATTGTCCAAACTCATCACGAAAACTCATGATTCGTTCTTTTGCTCTAGCTTTTTCTTCATCTCTTCTTGCTCCCCCAATACAGCAATCAAATTTGTTTTCTGAAATAGCTTCAAGTAATGTTATTGATTGATACTTATTTCTTGGCTCATCATCAGTTTTTAAAACGACAGAGCCTTTTTTCATTGATTCTTCAAGCGAAGCAACAATAAGCCTTTCACCAAGCTCATTCACTTTTTCATCTCTAAAATTAATCACTTCTGGGTAATTGTGTCCGGTATCAATGTGCATTAAGGGGAATGGAAATCTACCAGGTCTGAAAGCTTTTTCAGCAATTCTTAATAGACAAAGCGAATCTTTTCCTCCAGAGAAAAGTAAAACAGGATTACTGCATTGTCCCGCAACCTCCCTCATAATATGTATCGCTTCGGATTCCAACCAATCTAGATGAGTTAATAATTTTTTCATTATTTATCACCTTGATTATGAAGACCGCATTCTCTTTTTTCATCAACTTTTGTTGGGTCAAAATAGTCAAATTCATTTTCTAGATTATTTTCATCCATATAATCCTCTAGTTCCAAATCTGACCAATAGTAAAAAGGGCTTATTTTTAATAATCCTTCATTTGATTCACTTACAATATCTATATTATCCCTAAATTTTGTCTGTCCTTTTCTTAAGTTAGTAATCCATAAATCAGGCTTTATTTCTTTCATCGCTCTTTTAAAAGGTTCTAGTTTTACTTGCTCTGTGAATTCTTTATGTTTTGGGTCGCTAATTTCTGGAATTTGACCCATAAAAACTTCTCTGTGTGCAGATGTATGAATAGGAATATAGAGTTTTAGGTTTAAATTAAAGGATGAAATAATCTTTTCAGCATAAACATATGTAGCTTTAGTGTTATATCCAGAATCACACCATAAAACTTTAATATCTGATTTTTCTTTTACACATAAATGAATTATTGCAGCTTCATAAGGACGAAAATTTGTCGTTAAAATAGGGTTTGTACTATTTTCTAGTGCCCATCTAATAATTTCTGAAGGCCTTCTATCTCTTAATTCTTTATTAATAATTGTTAGATTTTTCATGATAAATTTTATCGTTTAATACGTTTCCAAACTGGATCTAAAATATCAAATGCTCCTTGGTAAGGCTCAGTAAAGTCATCAAGACTTTTTATTGCATCGTTTGGATCTCGATCCTTTCTAATTAAATAACTTGTGAATCCAGAGCGCTTGAGAAAATATATCTGATCTTTTAAAACATCTCCAAGTGCTCTTAATTCATTTCTAAATTTATATTTATTTCTTAATTGATTACCAATGGAGAAAATTCTTCCATCTGAGAACTTTTCAACATATATTGCAATTAAAGGAAAATTGTTTAAATCACCTAAGACTTCTATAAATTTATGAATTTCTTCATGTGTTGAAAACCATATTCCAATTTCTTTATTTAAAAATCTTTTGTTTAGTTTTTCTTGATGATAACGAAAAACTTTTAAAGGAAGTAAAATTTTACCAGTTTCTGGATATTTAGTTTTAATTACTTGATCATCTGTAGGATAGTCTTCTCCTGATAATTTAAATGCTACTACTTTTCCAGCTTGCATTTTAATTTTTTGTTCTATTTTTGGTAATTCAACAGTAATCCACTCATCATTAACAATATTTTTATTTTTTATTAATTGTGATTTCATTCAGTGGCCTCTGAATTTTGGTAAACATATTTTTTAAAAGGATCAAGACCTATTCGAGAAACACAGTCTATAAATATTTCCTCCTCATTTCTGTTATTTAAATAGACTTCAATAATTTTTTTAATAACAATAGGCATTTCTTTGGCAGAAAAGGAGGGACCAATTACTTTTCCTATGCTGGCAAAGTTTCCTTGATTGCCTCCAATAGTTACTTGATACCACTCACTTCCATCTTTATCTACGCCTAATATACCAATATGACCAACATGATGATGACCACAAGCATTCATACATCCTGATATATTTAGATTTACATCTCCAATATCATGCAAATAATCTATATCTTCAAAAAGATCCTGAATCGATTGAGCTATTGGAATACTTTTAGCATTTGCTAAGGAACAGAAGTCACCTCCTGGGCAGCATATAATGTCTGTTAAAAGTCCAATATTTGGGGTAACTAGATGATACTTTTTAGCTTTAATCCATAATTCATGAAGTTTATCTTCTTGAACATCAGCTAAGATCAAATTCTGTTCATGAGATACTCTAATTTCACTAAAGCTATATTCCTCAGATAAATTTGCAACGGCTCTCATTTGAGAAGAGGAAGCATCACCAGGAGGGTTTCCGGTCTCTTTTAAAGAAAAAATAACAGACCGGTACCCTTTCTTTTTATGAGGATTGGTACATTTAGAAACCCATTGATTAAAAGATTTATCTTTTTCATGACTCTTTAAACTATCTTTTTTAATTTTTTTATAATCAGGTTCTGAAAAATATTTTTTTATTCGATTTAACTCTTCAGAATTAATAGTATTTGGACCGTCTTTTATATATTTCCATTCCTCATCAACAAGTTTTTTAAATTCTTCAATCCCAAGAGATTTTACTAAAATTTTTATACGTGCTTTATAGATATTATCTCTTCGACCATAAAGATTATAAACTCTTAATATTGCCTCACAATAAGTTAGGATATGCTTCCATTCAAGTTCATTTTTTATAACGGATCCAATTACTGGTGTTCGGCCTAAACCACCACCAACCCAAATTTTAGTAACGATTTCATTATTTTTATTCTTAAAAAATTCTAGGCCGATATCGTGACATTGGACTAGAGCCCTATCTTTTTTTGAGCCAGTTATTGCAATCTTAAACTTCCTTGGAAGTAGGGCAAATTCTGGATGAAAAGAACTCCATTGCCTTAAAATTTCTGCAATATGCCTTGGGTCTATAATTTCATCATAAGTAACTCCTGCAAATTGATCCGTAGTTATATTTCTAATACAGTTTCCTGAAGTTTGAATAGCATGCATTTCAACTTTAGCTAATTCTTTTAAAATATTTGGAGTTTCTTCTAGTTTTGGCCAATTAAATTGAATATTTTGTCTTGTACTAAAGTGACCATAACCTCTGTCATATTTATCAGCAATATCAGCTAATTTAAATAATTGATTGGATGAAAGAAGTCCATAAGGTATCGCAACTCTTAACATAGGTGCATGACGTTGAATGTAAAGACCATTCTGAAGTCGAAGCGGTCTAAATTCTTCATCAGATAAATCTTTTTTAAGTAACGATCTAGTTGATTTTGGTATTGATTTACTCTTTCATCAACTATTTTTTTATCAATGTGATCATATTTGTACATATTGAACCTTTTTTATCACTTAATTAGCTGAATGCCAACAATTAATAAAACGATAGCCAAAATAAAACGTAACCATTTCTCATCAATTTTTGCACTCAAATTACTTCCTAATGAAATTCCTGGTATTGAACCTACTAATAATGAAAGTAATAAATAACTATTTACTGTCCCTAGATTTAAATGACCTAATCCGGCAAATAATGTTAAAGGAACTGCATGGGCAATATCAGTTCCAATGACTTTTTTTATACTCAGAGAAGGGTAAAGTAAAATTAAAGCTGTAACACCCAGCGCTCCTGCTCCAACAGATGTTAATGTAACTAATACACCTAATAATAAACCTAATAGTATAGTTAGAATAGTTGTATTTTTTTCATTCTTAATAATTTTTTGCCTAGATTTTTTTAAAATAAATGGTTGTAAAATGACTGCAAAGGCAGTGAGTACTAATGCAATTCCTAAGAAAAAATTAATGATTTCTACATTTTCAAAAGCATATAAATCAATCCCTTTTAAATAGAAAGTTGTAAAGAATGAAGCAGGAATACTTCCTAGCATTAAATTTTTAACAATCTTCCATTCAATATTATTTAAACGTGAATGAGAAATAACTCCAGCAGATTTGGTAATTGCTGCGTAAAGTAGATCTGTACCAATTGCTACAGCTGTTGGAAATTTAAATAATAAAACAAGAAGAGGGGTCATTAATGACCCGCCTCCAACACCTGTCAACCCTACCAGGAGACCAACAACAAAACCAGAAAATACAAACTCAAAATTCATAAGATAAAACTTTAATTTAATTGGAGTGAAATATAGCAGATTTTGATATACTATTTTAATAATAAATATTTCTATTAATATAACTTTTGAATATATGAAACTTCAACAATTAAGATGCGTTTATCAGATAGTACAAAATGATTTTAATATCTCTAAAGCTGCTGAAGTTCTGCATACTTCGCAACCTGGAGTAAGTAAACAAATTCAACTTTTAGAGGATGAGATTGGTATTAAAATTTTTCAAAGGAATGGAAAAAGATTGACTGGCCTAAGCGATGCTGGAAATGACTTATTTAAATCAATTTCAGAGATTATTAGAGAGGTATCAAATATAAAAAATATTTCTAATGAATACGAAAAAGATGATACAGGCACATTTACAATTGCAACTACACATACGCAAGCAAGATATAAATTACCTAATATAGTTGAGGCTTTTGTAAAAAAATATCCTAAAATTAATCTTAATATTCATCAAGGCGACCCTTCTCAGGTAACTGAGCAAATTTTGAAAGGGGAGGCTGATGTTGGGATTGCAACCGAATCAATTGGTCAAAATGATAAAATCTTATGTATTCCATGCTATTCATGGAATCGCGTTTTGGTATTTCCAAAAAATCATTCGTTAATGCAAATCAAAGAAATCACATTAGAAAATATTGCTTCTTTCCCAATGATTACCTACGACTATGCTTTTACCGGCAGTACAATCGTTTCAAAAGTATTTAAGGAAGTCAATATTAAACCAAATATTATGTTAACCGCAATTGATGCTGACGTAATTAAAACTTATGTAGAATTAGGTTTAGGGATTGGATTGATTGCTGAAATGGCTTATGACAAATATAAAGATTCAAATTTAGATTGCAGAGATGTTAGTCATTTGTTTCCAACAAGCACTACTTTTATTGGAATTAGAAGAGAAACTTTTGTTAGAGGGTTTACCTATGACTTTATAAAGATGTTTACTCCTGAAATTCAGGAATCGGAATTAAGAAATTTTTTAAAAATATAAATTTTGAGTTAATATCACTAAGTTTTTTATTAAAAAGAATAGGTTTTATTGGGAGTAACACAATGTGTCAAAGGTATATCTTGTTCAGTTATATTTTCTATGCCTTTACAATGGCTAAAAAAGCTGATTCCAATTCTTTTCACATCCTTATGTAAAGAAGCAAAAAAACGATCGTAAAATCCTTTTCCATAACCTACTCGATAACCTTTAGGATCAAAAGCCAAAAGAGGTGTGATTACAATAGCAATATTATCGTTTTTTTTCCAAACAGGATCAATTGGTTCGGTAATATTATATTTTGTTTGTTTTGTTTTGGTATGAGGTCTAAATTCTGCATTTTTTAGTGTTCCGTCTTTAAAGTTACTAATAGGCACAACAACATTTATGTTATTTTTCCAGCAATACTGAATGATTGGCGTAGTGTTTATTTCACCTTTTGAATGGATAGGTAAAAAGCAATGAATACATTCAGGTTTAAAATTTTCAATAAGCGCAATAGTGTTTTGAACAAGTTGGGATGACTCTTCCTCAAATTTGGAAGAAGATAATTCTTGACGCTTTTTTAAATATACTTTTCTAACTATATCTTTTTTCAAAATAATGTCGGAAGGAGAGGGTTACGAATTAAACCTTTAATATTTATTATCACTCCTTATAATCCTCTGAAACACCTTAAAGGTAGCATATCATACTCTTGTTAAATCTAACTGAATACTTAGCTTTAAAAAGGCGCTACAAAAAAACTAATTTTTTTTAAAATAAAAATAATTAAAAGGAAAAATTCATAAAAAATAATTGTAAAAATAATATATAATAAATTTTCGATCGTAATCACGGTCAATAACAAAAGCAAATCACGACCAAAAGTCTTCCCTTTGTTTAAAACATGATGATTAATCTCGTTCAATCAAAAATAGGATTAAAACGTGATTTAACTTTTATTACTCATAGGCACAAGTAATTATCTTTAATTATTTCGAATTGCTCATGGTTAATCATCACCGTAAAATTTAATAATTAGAGGAAACAAATATGAGTGTATTAGAAAATTTCAAAAAGTTAAAAGCAGAAGGAAAGAAAATTGTAGTTGTTACTTCACATGAATACTGGAGCGCAAAGATTCTTAACGAAACTGACATAAACGGTATTTTAATTGGTGACGATTTGGCTATGGTAGTGCATGGTCATAAAGATACTCTAAATTGTGATGTGGAAACAATTGCGATGCATACCAGAGCGGTAAAAAAGGGAGCAAAAGATAAATTCCTTATTGCTGGCATGCCCTTCATGAGCAATAGAAAGGGGTTTAAGGAGGCAATGGATAACGTTGAAATCTTAATCAAGGCTGGAGCAAATGCACTTAAAATAGAAGGTGTTGACGGAAACGAAGAGCTCTATGCTCATCTATCTCAATCAGGCATTCCATCAATCGGACACATTGGTCTTACACCATCCCACCATAATGCAATTGGTGGATTTAAAGCTCAGGGTAAAACTAAAGAAAGTGAGCTTAGTATCATTGAAGAAGCTAAAAAACTAGATAAGCTTGGATGTATAGCAATCGTTTTAGAAGCTGTTCCACAACATGTAGGTGCTGCGGTTAGAGACGCAGTTTCTATTCCAGTAGTCGGCGTTGGTGCAGGATTGGATGTAGATGGACAAGCGCTGGTTCTTCCAGATATGCTAGGATTTTCTACAGACTTTAAGCCTAAATTTGTAAGAACATATATGAATGGAGCCGATCTTATTAAAGATGCAGTAAATCAGTTTGCAGCAGATGTGCATGCAGAAGCATTCCCATCGGCAAAAGAAACTTACGCGCCGGCTAAGGAATAGCTATACTTAAAAAATAAATAGTTTTAAAAATCAATTAATAAATAATATTAAAAAGGTTACGTATGAAATCTGATTTAGAAATTTCACAAAGTGCACATTTACAAAAAATTGAAGAGGTTGCAAAGAAAATAAAAGTTACTCAAGATGCATTGGTTAATTTTGGTCCTTATATGGCAAAAATTAATCTTAAAGAGTTAAGACAAGCAGAGAAAAAAGATGGAAAACTAATCTTGGTTACTGCAATGAGTCCAACTCCAGCAGGTGAGGGTAAAACAACAACAACAATTGGATTAACTGACGCTATTGCAAGCCAAGGTAAGAGTGTAGTAGCGTGCTTGCGTGAACCTTCATTAGGGCCTGTTTTTGGTATGAAGGGCGGTGCTACAGGAGGTGGGTATGCACAGGCAATTCCGATGGAGAATATTAACTTACATTTTACTGGAGACTTCCATGCCATCACCTCAGCAAATAATCTTCTTTCAGCGTTGATTGATAATCATATTTATCATGGAAATGAATTAGGAATTGATCCAGATGCAATTACCTTTAAAAGAGGTTTGGATATGAACGATAGGTCCTTAAGAAAGATCAATATTGATAATGCTCGTTATCAATATCAAGGTGGATTTGATATTTCAGTTGCAAGTGAGGTGATGGCAATTTTTTGCTTAGCATCTTCATTAGATGATTTGACAGATAGATTGGGAGAAATACAAGTTGCACAAAATCTTGATAAGAATAAATCACCTATATTTGCAAAAGATTTAAAAGCTCAAGGTTCAATGGCTGCTTTGTTAAAAGATGCTTTTATGCCTAATTTGGTTCAAACATTAGAGCATAACCCAGTCTTAATTCATGGAGGCCCTTTTGCTAATATTGCACATGGATGTAATTCATATATCGCTTCTCAATTAGGAGTAGATATGGCTGACTATGTTGTGACTGAAGCTGGTTTTGGTGCTGATTTAGGAGCAGAAAAATTTATTGATATCAAATGTCGTCAAACAGGATTAAATCCTAGTTTAATTGTTATTGTAGCCACTATAAGGGCAATGAAATACCACGGTGGGAAAAAAGTTGAAGATCTCAATGATCAGGATTTGGACGCACTTGAGAAAGGATTTTCTAATCTTGAGCGCCATATTGAAAACTGTAGTCAACATTTTGGTTTAAATATAGTAGTTGCTATTAATCATTTTCAGACAGATACCGATGAAGAGGTCAAATTTGTTCAAGATAAAGTTGAGAGCTTAGGTTTCAAGGCTATTTTATGCTCACATTGGGGAAATGGTTCTAAAGGTGCGGAATTATTAGCCCAAGAAGCAATAAAACTTGTTGAAAAGCCAAAGCAATTTAAATTTCTTTACGATACAAAAGATTCTATCGTATCCAAATTATCAACAATTGCTCAAAAAATTTACCGAGCTAAAGATGTTGTATTTGAGGATGAAGCTTTAATGCAACTTAAAAAAATTGAAGATGAATATGCACATTTTCCAGTGTGTATTGCAAAAACACCATATTCTTTTTCTGGAGATCCAAAGGGTATTGGCGCTGTTTCGGATCACTCACTTATTATTAGAGAGATTAGGTTGGTTAGGGGTGCAGGCTTTATTGTTGCCATTTGCGGAAGTGTTATGACTATGCCTGGATTACCCTTAAAACCAGCAAGTGAAGGAATTTCTATTAATAATAATGGAGAAATTGAGGGTCTTAGTTAACAGTGCTTATAGTAACTTCAGAGGGAAAATCTGAGTTAGTAGTAAATAAATCAAAATTCATAGGTTATAGCATCATATCAAGATCAAGAGAGCAATTTTTAGATAAAGTTGGAGAGATAAAGAAAAATAACCCATCTTCAAGCCATACGGTTTTTGGTTTAAGGATTAAAAAGAGTATTGTTGAACCTCATTTTAGTGACGACGGTGAACCATCAGGGACAGCAGGAAGGCCATTAATTAATATATTAGAATCCAAAAAAATCATCAATTGCGGTCTTGCAGTTGTTCGTTATTATGGCGGCATTAATTTAGGTATGGGCGGGCTTGCAAGAGCTTATAGTCAAGCAGGAATAGGTGCATTGATCAACTCTAAAATAGCTATTTTTATTAACTATAATAATTATAAAATATCTATAGAATACAATAAGTTAGATAAATTAATTAATGTAATTTATAAAAATAAAGGTAAAATATATGAAAAAAAATTTAAAGAAAAAGTTGAAGTTTTTATTTCATTACCAATTGGAGCTGAGAAACTAATAAAAGAAGAATTTAAAATGATTGATATAACATTAATCGATTAAAGAAATATTGTTAAATAGGTATTTCTTTATCTGGTAATATTTAACTAATAACTAATAACTAATAACTAATAACTAATAGGGAGCGAACTGAGATGAAATTAGAAACTATTGCTTTACATCATGGATACGAATCAGAGAAAACAACAAAAGCTGCTACGACGCCAATTTATCAAACCTCATCGTTTACTTTTGATAATACTCAGCATGGTGCTGATTTATTTGATCTTAAAGTTGAGGGTAATATTTATACCAGAATAATGAATCCTACAAATGCGGTTCTTGAACAAAGAGTTGCTGAGATGGAAGGTGGAATTGCTTCTCTTGCATTAGCATCTGGAATGGCAGCTATTACAGCTTCAATTCAGTGTATTACGCGAGCAGGGGATAATATTGTTAGTACCAACCAATTATATGGGGGTACTTATAATTTATTCGCTCATACCTTTCCTCAACAAGGCATTAATGTAAAAATGGTTGACGCAGGAGATTTTGATGCCATTGATTCTGCTATTGATGATAAAACTAAAGCTCTCTATTGTGAATCTATTGGTAATCCTTTGGGCAATATTGTTGATTTAAAAGAACTAGCTACTATTGCGCATCGACATAATATTCCTTTAATCGTTGATAATACTGTACCAACGCCTTATTTATGTAAGCCATTTGATTTTGGTGCTGATGTTGTTATTCATTCTTTAACTAAATATATTGGTGGTCACGGTACAACAATTGGTGGAATTATAGTTGATTCTGGAAAATTTGATTGGGCTAAAGAGCCAAAAAAATATCCAATGCTTAATGAACCAGATCCTTCTTATCACGGAGTTGTTTATACAGAAGCTTTAGGTCCCGCTGCATTTATTGGCCGTTGTAGAGTTGTTCCTTTAAGAAATACAGGCGCAGCACTCTCTCCAAATAGCGCCTTCTTAATTATGCAAGGCCTCGAAACACTTGGTCTGAGGATGGAAAGGCATTGTGATAATGCCTTAGCATTGGCAAAATTTCTTGAATCGCATGAACAAGTAGATTGGGTTAATTATGGAGCGCTACCTAATGATAAATATAATGCAAATTGTAAGAAAATTACGCAAGGAAAAGCTTCTGGAATAATAAGTTTTGGAATAACAGGGGGTATTAAGGCAGGTACAAAATTTATTGATGCCTTACAAATAATTCTAAGATTAGTAAATATAGGAGACGCTAAATCTCTTGCCTGTCATCCTGCTTCTACGACTCATAGACAGTTAAATCCAGAGGAATTGAAAGCAGCAGGTGTTAGCGAGGATATGGTAAGAATTTCAGTAGGTATTGAACATATTGATGATATTATTTCTGATGTGAAGCAAGCACTTGAAACAGCTAAGTAAAAATGATTGTTGAGATTCTTCTATTAGTAATTATTACTATTTGTTTGATTATTTTATGGAAGATATCTCAAGCTAAAAAAGAGGATGATATTCCAAAAGCTTTAGAAGAAAAACATCGTCAGATGCTTGTTGATATAAATGATGCATTAAATAAGCTTTCAGATAGACTCCATAAAACATTATCTGAACAAGGTAAAACTCAACAAGAAACTGTTCAATCTTCTTTTAAGAATACTTCATTACAATTAATGGCGAGCGTTGAAAGTTTGACTAAAACTGTTGATAAAAGACTCCATGAGATAACAGGCAAAGTGCATGAAAGGTTAGAAGAAGGTTTTAAGAAAACAAATGCTACTTTCGTAAGTGTTATGGAAAGATTAGCTACAATAGATGAAGCTCAGAAAAAAATTGATGGTTTAACAACCAATATGGTTAGTTTGCAGGAATTATTGGGCGATAAAAAATCTAGAGGCGCTTTTGGTGAACTTCAGCTTGAAAGCCTTATTAAGAACATACTGCCTCCTGATTCATTTGCATTCCAGCATACGTTTAAGAATAATTTAAAAGCAGATTGTGTGTTATTTCTCCCAGAACCAACTGGGACTGTTGCTGTAGATTCAAAATTCCCGATGGAAAATTATCAAAAAATGTTTGATGTTTCAGCATCAGAACCAGATAAACTAAAAGCCCAAAAACAATTTAAATTAGATGTTCGTAAGCATATTGTTGATATTGCTTCTAAATATATTATTCCAGGTGAAACTTCAGATGGGGCAGTTATGTTTATACCTGCAGAAGCAGTTTTTGCCGAGATTCACGCATATCATCCAGAGTTAATTCAAGAATCAATGGCAAAAAAAGTATGGTTAGTCTCACCTACAACCCTGATGGCTGTTTTAAATACAGCTAGAGCAGTTCTAAAAGATGTTGAAACAAGAAAACAAGTTCATGTGATTAAATCAGAACTTGGTAAATTAGGAAAAGATTTTGATCGATTTGATACCAGAATGAAAAAACTAGCAGATAATATCCGCTTAGCTCATGAAAATGCTCAAGATGTTCATGTTTCTAGTCAGAAAATTTCAAAAAGATTTTCACAGATAGAGAGAGTAGAGTTAAAAGAAAATTCAAATGATTTGTTAGATTTTGATGACCAAATTTCAAATGATAAGGCGCAAGAGAATGAAGATTAATGTTCTATTTTTTGCAAGTGTAAGAGAAATTGTTGGTATAAATGCTAAAGAAGTAGATATTCAAGACTCTGAAAATTCCCCTCATAAATTATTAAATTTTTTAGTTAAATCGGAACAAGGTTCATGGGTATCTCTTCATAAAGATAAACATTTAATTAGATTAGCAATTAATCAAGAGCTTTCAGATTGGAATGATTTATTAAAAGATGGAGATGAGTTAGCCTTTTTCCCTCCAATAACGGGTGGTTAAGTGACTGTTTGTATTCAAGAAGATGTATTTAATGTAGAAAAAATAATTTCTAACATAAGAAAAAACAAGTCTAGCATAGGAGCAATTGTATCTTTTATTGGGTATGTAAGAGAGTTTAATAAAAGTAAGAAAACTAAAAAATTATTACAAATGGATTTAGAACATTATCCTGGCATGACTGAAAAAGCCCTAAATAAAATTGAATTAAATGCCAAATCTAAGTGGCAGCTTGAGGACGTTTATATAATTCATCGAATTGGAAAATTAAAACCCACTGAAGCTATTGTTGCAGTTGTGGTTGCTAGTGAACATAGGAAAAATGCTTTTGAAGCTTGTGAATTTATAATTGATTTTCTTAAAACAGATGCACCTTTTTGGAAGAAGGAAATTTCAGATCAGCAGATTGAGTCTTGGGTGCAAGGAAGAGAAGAGGATTATAAAAAAAAAGAAACTTGGAATTTTCATAAAGAATGAATAAATCCTTTGCTATTATAACTATTTAAAAAAAACATGAGGCTGAAGCTAAATGAAGCTTAATAAGATTGTCTTTCCAGTTGCTGGATTAGGATCACGTTTTCTTCCAGCAACCAAAGCTACTCCAAAAGAAATGTTGCCTATTCTAGACAAACCTTTGATTCAATATGCCGTTGAAGAAGCAATAGATGCAGGTTTTACTGAATTCATATTTGTTAATGCTAAATCAAAGATATCTATTAAGGAGCATTTTGATAATAACTTGAATTTAGATATATCAAATCTTACTAAAGAAAAAAAAGAATTATTAAATCAGACAAACCAAATTTTGCCAAACAATGTTTCCTGTTCTTATATAATTCAAGACGAACCCTTAGGTTTAGGGCACGCAATTTTGTTAGCTAAATCAGTTATTAAGCAAGATCCATTCGCGGTTATTTTAGCTGATGATTTAATTGATTCTCAAAAGGGTGTTTTAAAACAAATGGTGGAAGAATATAAGGATAATAGTTCATCCATCGTATCAGTACAGAAAATTGATAAATCAAATTCTATTCATTACGGGATGGTTTCCATTCGCGAGGATAATTTAAAAAGTATGCAATTAAATAATATTATTGAAAAACCTTTACCAGAAGATTCACCATCAAATTTAGGCGTTGTTGGACGATATATTTTTTGTAATAAAATCTTAGATTTTTTAGAAGATACATCTTTTGGAACTGGTAATGAAATTCAATTAACTGATGCTATCAAATCAATGCTTTCGTCTTATCCTGTCTTTGCTTATGAATTTGAGGGTGTGAGATATGACTGTGGGGATAAGTTAGGATTTATCAAAGCCAATATTGAATATGCCCTAAAAAGTAGCATCTTTGGAGATGAGTTAAAAGAATATCTTAAGACTCGTTTAATACGATGAATTTAAATAAGCTAATATCTAATTCTTCTCTTATATATTCAAATGAAGAAATTAATGAGGCTATAGAAAACTTAGCAAAAACTTGTAATTCAAAATTTATTGATCAGAAAGTTACAGTCTTACCGGTAATGAAAGGCGCATTAGTTTTTGCCGGCCAGTTAATATCAAAATTTAATTTTTTCTGTGAACTTGACTATGTTCATGCTTCTAGATATTTAAATAATGAAGCAAAATCAAAAGTTGACTGGAAATATCAGCCAAATATCGATTTAATAAAAGATAAAGTTATCCTAGTTTTAGATGATATTCTAGATGAAGGTATAACTTTAAATAATATTAAAAAAAAGCTAATTGAGATGGGAGCAAAAGAAGTCTTAATAGTTGTTCTTTTCGATAAAAAATTAGATAAACAAAAACCTATTAAAGTCGATTTTATTGGTTTAGAAGTACCTGATTCCTATGTTTATGGATTTGGGTTAGATTTCAAAGGAATAGGGCGTAATATCCCTCATCTTTATTCATATAATTAACGATAAATTTAAATTTAATGTCTAAAAAGAGTATTAAAATTAGAGATAATGACCCGGAAATTGATAGGGAAATTCAATTATATGAAAATCCAATCCCAAGTAGAGAATTAATTCTTCAGGTTATGTCAGAACATGGCATACCGATTAATAAAGATGAATTAATCGAAATACTTGAAATTAATAATGATGAAATTACTTTTTTTGAAAAACGTCTAAGAGCGATGGTTCGCCAAGGACAAATTTTGATTAATAGAAAAAATGTAATTTGCATCTCAGATAAACTTAATTTGATAACTGGAAAAATTTCAGGACATCCTGATGGTTTTGGTTTTCTTATTCCAGATGATAAAACCCACAATGATATATTTTTATCTCCTAGAGAAATGAGTCAAGTATTTAATAATGATCGAGTAATGGTTCAAGTAACAGGTCAAGATCGAAAAGGAAAGATGGAGGGTAAAATTGTTGAGATCTTGGAAAGAGTAAATCCTTTAATAGTTGGTAGAATTCTTCAAGCTCAGGGAGTAACGATAGTAGCTGCAGAGGATAAAAGAATTTGTCAGGATATTTTAATACCATATGATTCTGATATGAAGGCTAAAGTTGGACAAATTGTTGAAGTTGAAATTACTACACAGCCAAGCTTTAAATCAAAACCTATGGGTAAGGTAGTGAGTATTCTCGGAGACTATAATGATAGTGGAATTGAAATTGAGATTGCTTTAAGAAAACATAATCTTCCTTATAATTTTCATAAAGATGTTTTGGATGAAGCAAATAAATTTTCTTCTAAAGTTAAGCCATCAGATTTCAAGGGACGAAAAGACTTAAGAGATTTAGCATTAGTTACAATTGATGGTGAAACCGCTAGAGATTTTGATGATGCAGTTTTTGCAGAACCAGATGGAGATAATTGGCGTTTAGTTGTTGCAATAGCTGATGTCAGTGCTTATGTTAAAACTTCGAGCAAGCTAAATACTTCTGCTGCCGAAAGAGGAAATTCTGTTTACTTTCCAAGACGAGTAATTCCTATGTTACCAGAAGCTCTTTCTAATGGTCTATGCTCTTTAAATCCAAATGTTGATAGATTATGTATGGTTTGTGACATGATAATAAACAATAAAGGAAGATTAGATTCTTATGAATTTTACCCTTCAGTAATGAATTCAAAAGCAAGATTAACCTATACTAATGTAAATAAAATTTTAAATCATGACGATAAAGATTTAAAAAGAGAATATAGTTTTATTCTTTCAGATCTAGAAAATTTAAAAAAACTTTATCACATAATGCTTAATGAAAGAGAAAAAAGAGGTGCTTTAGAATTTGACTCTACAGAAACAGCTATTGTATTTAATGAGCAAGGAAAAATTGATTTTATAAAACCTATTTTTAGGAATGAAGCTCATAAAATTATTGAAGAATGTATGCTTGCAGCAAATGTTTGTGCAGCAAACTTTTTACTTGATAATAAAACAGATGGACTTTTTAGAAATCATGAATGTCCTTCCGAGGAAAGGCTTGAAAACTTAAGAGGTTTCTTAAACGAATTTGGATTATCACTTCAAGGAGGAAACAAACCCACTCCTAAAGACTATAAAAATTTAATTAACAAGATATCTAATCGACCAGAATCCCATCTTTTACAAACTGTTTTATTAAGATCGATGCAGCAAGCCGTTTATAGTGAAAAGAATTTAGGTCATTTTGGATTAGCATATGATTCATATACTCACTTTACTTCTCCAATTAGAAGGTATCCGGACTTAATTGTCCATAGGGCAATTAAAACAAAATTAGATAAAAAACTTTTTAAGTTAAAAGATATTTCTAAGATTGCAGAACATTGTTCAAGTACAGAAAGAAGGGCGGATGAGGCTACACGAGATGTGGAGTCATGGTTAAAGTGCTATTTTATGCAAGACAAAGTTGGTCAAATTTTTGAGGGTATAGTTGCTGGTGTTACAGGTTTTGGTTTATTTATTGAATTAGATGAAATTTATATTGAAGGTTTACTCCATGTTACAGAGCTTGGTAACGATTATTTCACATATGACAAAAGTAAGCATGCAATGGTTGGTGAGAGAACTAAATTATCTTATCGTTTGGGAGATAGATTAAAAGTTAAGGTAGTAAGAGTTGATTTAGAATCAATTAAAATTGATCTTTCCTTAGAAACTATAAAAGAAATTCCAAGACAAACAAAAATGCGCAAGAAAAAATCAAATTTCACGAAAAAATATAAAAAAAGATGAGTGCAGAAAAAATAATTTATGGTTTTCATGCAATTACTAGTTTAATAAGGATAGATCCTATGTCTATTAAAGAAATTTTTATTGATGAATACAGAACTGACGGAAGAGTTAATGACTTAATGAAATTAGTTGAAATACATAAAATTAAATACCATCTATCAAATAAAGAAAGACTCGATGGTTTTGTATCTAATCAGAATCATCAAGGCGTTGTTGCAATGACTCATGAGGTAAAAAATAAGTATGTAACAATTGAAGATATTGTTGAAACTAATCAATCTGAATCACTTTTGCTATTAATATTAGATGGTATTGAGGATCCACATAATTTAGGGGCATGCTTTAGAGTAGCAGATTCAATGGGTGTTCATGCTATTATTTGCCCTAAAGATAATGCGGTTGGGTTAAATTCTACTGTAAGAAAAGTTTCATCTGGAGCGGCAGAGTCAGTACCATTTGTTGTTGTAACGAACCTAGCTAGAACAATAAGGTATTTAAAAGAAAAAGGTGTATTTATTTACGGTGCTGAAGATCATTCCATAAAAACGATTAGTGAAATTACTTTTCAAGGTTCTATAGCTCTAATTATGGGTTCAGAAGGAAAAGGAATGAGACGTTTAACTAAAGATTTATGTGATGAAATATTTTCAATTCCAATGATGGGACAGGTTGAAAGTTTAAATGTAAGCGTTGCATCAGGAATTTGTCTATATGAAATAAATAGACAGAAGAATGTTAATTAAAAAAGGCTCCTACTGGAGCCTTAGTGTTTGGCTCCCCAACCTGGGCTCGAACCAGGGACACATGGATTAACAGTCCATTGCTCTACCAACTGAGCTATTGGGGATTATCTTAGAAAGCGAGCATTTTAGCATAAGCTTGCATTATGAATCTAGTCTTCTATAGCTTCTTTAATCCTAGATAAAGCTTCTTTTAGATTATCTATTGATGTAGCAAAAGAAATTCTAAAGTAATTTTCAGCACCAAATGCTGATCCTGGGACTACAGCAACTCCTTTTGAATCTAATAAATATTCACTAAAAGTTATATCATCATTTTTTTTAATTTTGCCATTTTTATAAAGTGTATCAATTGCGATTTTAGCAAAAGGAAAGGAGTAAAAAGCACCTTTTGCATCAATACATTTTAATCCTTTAATATCATTAAATGCATTCACAACAAAGGCATGTCTTTCTCTAAAGGCATTCAACATAGGTTTAATGCAGGATTGATCTCCTAATAAAGCAGCTTCAGCAGCAGCTTGAGATATTGAAGTAGGATTTGATGTTGATTGTGATTGTAAATTACTCATAGCTGAAATAATTTTTTCAGGCCCAGCTGCAAAACCAATTCTCCACCCAGTCATTGAGTAAGCTTTAGAAACACCATTTACAATAATACATCGTTCTTTCAATTTAGGCTCTACCATTATAATATTATTAAAAGGCTCATTATCTAATCTAATATGTTCATAAATATCGTCGGTTAGTATATGAATATCGGGGTACTTAAGTAAAATTTTACTGAGTTCTTGAAGTTCTCTTTTAGAATATACTGACCCAGTTGGATTCGAAGGTGAATTAAGGACAACAATTTTAGTTTTTTTACTAATTGATTTATCTAACTGTTGAGGACTTATTTTAAATGATTGATCTATTCCACATCTTACTAGAATTGGAGAAGCACCAGTAAGCGCTACAATATCTGTGTAAGAAACCCAGTAAGGGGTTGGAATAATAACTTCATCACCAGTATTTAATAATGCTAGAAATAAATTAAAAATACATTGTTTTCCGCCAACACCCACTAAAACTTCATTAATTTTATAAATAAGATTATTATCACGATTAAATTTTTCAATTACAGCTTTTCTTAATGATGTTAATCCAGGGACAGGTGTGTACTTTGTGAGGCCATTATTAATTGCGTCAATAGCTGCCTTTTTTATAAAATCTGGAGTATCAAAATCAGGCTCACCTGCGGCAAGCCCTATAATATCTTTACCTTCAGATTTTAATTTCGCAGCTTTAGCTGTGATGGCAAGTGTTGGGGATTCTTTTATTCGACCTACGCAATTAGATAGCTTTATATTAGACAAAATTTATTCCATTACCCATAAAAAATTTGATAACTAATTTTACTTAAAAACTCAGTAAGTACAAATATCTTTTTATTTTAAAATAATTTCTAATTCAAGACCTTTAACTTCATCTATTATTAATAAATTTTCCTGTATAAGTTTTGCTTTAGTTAAGTCACCTTTATTTTTATGAAGTATAGCTAATCTGAATAAAGAATCTGAATTATTTTGATTTAAATCTATAGACTTCTGGTATGCATTCAGTGCAATTTTGTGATTAGATAATTTTTCATTTGCATACCCATATTCATACCAAGCCTCAGAATTTTTACTTTCTTTTTCCGTCCATTCTTTTGCTATAATAGATAATTCAACCCAATCATTTTTTGCTTTTGGGACTGCTATTTTTAAGAAAAATGGTTTTTTATTTTCATCTTCCTCCCATAAAGCTTTGCCTTTGATTAAAAAATCTTTTTGCCTTTCTTTTTTTCTCAAACTTTTAAGCCAGTCTATAGGCATTGCATAATATGATCCATAACCAGTCGTTTTGAAGGTATTAATACCAACTAAATTACCATTCATGTTAAATAAACCACTACCACTAGCACCCAATCTAAATTTTGCTGAACTTAAGATAATGTTTGCATCATCATATTCATATGTGGACACTACATAACCTCCTGAAGTTAATGGAACTGGTGACCCACTTGAATGACCAATTGCTGCAAGAGCTTGTCCTTTTACTAAATCTTTACTGCTTCCAACTGGAATTGGATCACGATTCAGATTATGGATACTAAAAAGACATAGGTCATGCCATGTATCAACTCTTACATCAACAATTGAGAAGCTATCTTCCCCTTGAGAAATCCATGGTTGCTTAGTTCTTCTTAATACATGGCAGTTAGTTATAACTTCACCTTCTCCTACAATTACTCCAGAGCCATATGCTAGACTTCCACTTTCTGTATAACCTCTAACCATAACTATTGATCCGAATGCTTTCAACATGAGAGCTTTATCAATAGCCATAGCAATTGAGGTGTTTGTTAAGAGTAGAAGTAGAAGAAAAATTTTTTTCATGGTGGTACTTTCTATGTGAGTTATTAATCTTGTATCTTGACTAATTGTATCTATTAAAGTTCGCAAACTGTTAAAATAAAGTTTTTTTTGTTGAAATAATATTTTGAACCAGAAATTTCCTAATAGTCCATTTGAGTTATACCAACCCTTTTTGCCAGCAGGTGATCAGCCTCAGGCAATTAAGCAGCTAGTTCACGGTGTTGAGTCTGGGGAAAAATTTCAAACCCTTTTAGGCGTTACTGGTTCGGGTAAAACTTTCACTATTGCTAATGTAATTGCAAAAACAGGAAGGCCTGCAATAGTTTTAGCGCCAAATAAAACATTAGCCGCTCAACTATATTCTGAATTTAGGGAATTTTTTCCTAATAACGCAGTAGAATATTTTGTTTCTTATTACGATTATTATCAACCAGAAGCATATGTTCCAGGAAGGGATGTCTTTATAGAAAAAGATTCAAGTATTAATGATCACATTGAACAAATGAGACTGTCTGCTACAAAAGCGTTATTAGAAAGAGATGATTCTGTTATTGTTGCTACAGTTTCTGCTATATATGGTATTGGAGATCCTGTTGATTATCAAGGTATGGTTTTATATATTCAAGTCGGGGAAAAATTACTTCAAAGAAATATTATTTTACGTTTAGTTTCGATGCAGTATACAAGAAATGATTTTGATTTTTCTCGAGGTTGTTTTAGAGTTCGTGGAGATATTATTGATATTTTTCCTGCAGAAAATTCAGAGACTGCTATTAGAATAAGTTTATTTGATGATGTTATTGAGTCAATCACAGCATTTGATCCTTTAACTGGACAATTATTTGATAAAGTTAAACGATTTACTGTATATCCATCTAGTCATTACGTTACACCCAGAGATACTACTTTAAGAGCAATTGAAAGAATCAAGTTAGAGTTATCTGATAGGATAAAAGATTTTGTTAGTCAAAATAAATTAATCGAAGCGCAACGAATTGAGCAAAGAACGAAGTTTGATATTGAAATGCTAAATGAAATTGGTTTTTGTAAAGGAATAGAAAATTATTCAAGACATTTATCTGGAAGAAACGCCGGAGAACCTGCTCCTACATTATTAGATTATCTTCCCAATAATTCTCTAATGGTTATTGATGAAAGTCATGTAACAATTCCTCAAATAGGAGGAATGTCAAAAGGAGATAGAGCTAGAAAAGAAAATCTAGTTGATTATGGTTTTCGTCTTCCTTCTGCACATGATAATAGACCTTTAAGATTTGAAGAATTTGAAGGTGTAATGCGGCAATGTATATTCGTAAGCGCCACTCCTGCAGACTATGAAGCAGAGCATTCTAATTTGATTATTGAGCAAGTTGCTCGCCCAACAGGTTTAGTTGATCCAGAAATAATTGTAAAACCTGCTGATACTCAAGTAGATGATTTATTAAGTGAGATTAAGGATAGAGTTAACTCAAAGGAAAGAGTTTTGGTAACAACTTTAACTAAGCGAATGGCTGAAGACTTAACTGATTACCTTGATGAACATACAGTAAAAGTAAGATATCTTCATTCAGAAATTGATACTGTTGAAAGGGTTGAGATTATTAGGGATTTAAGAATTGGTAAATTTGATGTAGTTGTTGGAATTAATTTGCTAAGAGAAGGTTTAGATATTCCAGAAGTATCTCTCGTGGCAGTTTTAGATGCAGATAAAGAGGGGTTTTTAAGATCTGAAAGATCATTGATACAAACAGCAGGAAGAGCTGCAAGAAATCTTAATGGGCAAGTGATTTTCTATGCCAATAAGGTTACTAAAAGTATGCAGTTAGCAATTGATGAAACAGAAAGAAGAAGAAAAAAACAAATGAAATTTAATTCAGATAATAATATTACCCCTGTGGGGATTGTAAAAAAAGTTAAAGATATTATTGAAACCCTTGAAGATGAAGAAGAACATAAAAAACAGCGAGCTTTGTCAAAAGAAAATAGGAAATATGAAGATTTAACAGAGCCAGAAATAATTAAAGAGATATCAAAATTAGAAAATTCAATGCAGACAGCTGCAAAAAATCTGGAATTTGAGAAAGCAGCCAATATTAGAGATCAAGTTAAATATTTAAAAGAGAAAATATATGGCGCTAATATAAAGGATAGAATTTAATTTTTAAATGTCATTGATTTTATTAAAAAAAACAATATAATACTGTTCTTTATCCTTGCTTCACAACATAAATGTTGGAGGCTACAACCATAAGGAAATTTTATGAGACACTATGAATTAGTATTTATTGTTCACCCAGATCAGAGTGAACAAGTTCCGGCAATGATTGAAAAATATCAAGCATTAATTAAAAAAAGTAAAGGTGTAATTCATCGTTTGGAGGATTGGGGTCGACTTCAGCTTGCATATCCAATTCAAAAAATTCATAAAGCTCATTATGTTTTAATGAATATTGAATGTAACTTAGAAACATTGGCTGAAATAGAGCACACCTTTAAGTTTAATGATGCAATTATTCGTCATCTTCTTTTTGCAACTAAAGTTCCTGTGACAACTCAATCACCCATGATGAAAGAGGAAAAATCTAAATCACTAGTTGGTGATAGTGACACTAGTGAGAATCCAAAAAAAGAAAATAATAAAGAGCCTATTAAAGAAGCAGAAGGAGGAGGAGAATAAAATGGCAAGAGATATGTACAAAAGAAGGCGTTATTGTAGATTTTCTGCAGAAGGAATTGAAGAGGTTGACTATAAAGATGTAGCTCTTTTAAAAGACTTTATAAGTGAAAATGGCAAATTAATTCCAGCAAGGATAACAGGTACCAAATCAAGATATCAAAGACAACTAACAACAGCAGTGAAGCGTGCGCGATTTTTAGCACTTTTACCTTTTACTGATAAACACTAAGGAGTATTTAATGGAAATAATTTTATTAGAGAAAATTGTAAACCTTGGTGAACTTGGGGACATAGTTAATGTAAAAGATGGTTATGGAAGGAATTTCTTAATTCCTCAAGGTAAAGCTAAAAGGGCTAACGAAGAAAATAAGGCAGAATTTGAATCTAAACGGGCAGAAATAGAAAAACAACAAGCTGCATTATTAAAAGCTGCACAAAAAAGGGCTAAAGAGTTTGATGGTTTTGAGCTAGAAATAACTCAAAAATCAGGTATTGATGGAAAACTTTTTGGGTCAGTTACCAATATTGATATTACAGAATCTGTTACCAATGCTGGTCATGAGATTGTTAAGTCAGAAATCAGAATGCCTGATGGCCCAATTAAGCTTACTGGTGAGCATATGATCACTTTGGTTCTTCATCAAGAGGTTACAATTCAAATTAAGCTAACAGTAATTGGTGAAGAATAAAAATAATTATTTTTAATTTTTTAAGCTGCCAATAGGGCAGCTTTTTTTTTATTGGTTATAATCATATTATGGCTGATGATAAAATTAATAATTTAAAATTACCCCCTCATTCAATAGAGGCTGAACAATCATTATTGGGTGGGTTATTAATCGATAATTCTGCACTGGCTCAAATCACTGATATTATTTCTGTTAAAGATTTCTATAGGCAAGATCATCGCTTAATTTTTACACACATCATCAATCTTATTAATCTTGATAATCCAGCAGATGTAATCACAGTTGCTGAATCTTTAGAAAAAAAATCTGAGTTAGCTTCAACTGGTGGAGTCGTTTATCTAGGTAGCCTTGCAGAAAATATGCCATCGGTTGCAAATATACGTGGGTATGCAAAAATTATTCGTGATAATTCTGTTTTACGTAATTTAATTACAGTTGGATCTGATATTGTCGAGGGAGCTTTTTCTCCTAAAGGTAAAGAAGCTCAAGCATTATTAGATGAAATGGAAGCAAAGTTATTCTCAATTGCTGAAGATCAAAATAACAGGTTGGGATATAAAGACTTCCAAAAAGTTGTTGCTGATGTTGTTAGAAATCTTGAAGACAGAGGACAAAATCCTGGCACTGTAAATGGTTTAGCTACTGGCTTTACTGATTTAGATAAATTAACAACAGGATTGCATGGAGGTGAATTAGTTATAATTGCAGGAAGACCTTCTATGGGTAAAACAGCTTTAGCAATGAATATTGCAGAAACTTGCGCACTTAAACAAAATAAAGCGGTAGCAATATTTTCTATGGAAATGGGTGCAGAACAAATAGTAACTAGACTGTTAGGTTCTGTTGCTAAAGTCCACCAACAAAAAATGCGAACAGGTGAATTAACTGATGCTGACTGGGCAGAAATTGCCGATGCCTTAGGAAAGCTTAATGAGGCTCCAATTTTTATAGATGAAGGTTCAGCTTTAAATTCTTATGAGCTTAGAGCACGCGCTAGAAGATTACATCATTCTACGGAGGGTGGTTTAGGTTTGATTGTAGTTGACTATATTCAACTGATGTCACCTTTAGGAAATGGAAATGGAGAAAATCGTGCTACAGAAATATCTGAGATTTCTCGGTCTTTAAAATCACTTGCTAAAGAATTAAATATTCCAGTAATTGCTTTATCTCAGTTAAATAGAAATGTAGATAGTCGTCCAGATAAAAGACCACAAATGTCTGATTTAAGAGAGTCTGGGGCTATAGAGCAAGACGCAGATGTCATTATGTTTATATATCGTGAGGAGGTATATAACCAAGAAACACTCGATAAGGGCATTGCTGATATCATTTTAGCAAAGCAAAGAAGTGGTCCAATTGGAGATATTAAGCTGACATTTGTTGGGGAATATACTCGTTTTGAGAATTACGCTAACCCTGGATATGAATCTGGTTATTAAACTCAATGAGACCATTAAAAGCAACTATAGACCATAAAGCATTATTATTTAACTTCAATTATATAAAAAAAATAGCTAGCAAAAGTAAGGTAATGTCTGTTCTAAAAGCTAACGCATATGGTCATAATTTACTTGACGTTGCAAAGACGTTGATAAATTCTGATGGGTTTGCGATTCTTTCTATTGAAGAAGCCCTTTTATTAAGGAAAAATGATTTTAATCAATCTATTTTATTATTAGAAGGATTTTTTGATAAAGATGAAGTAAAAATCGCTTCAAAATTAAGAATTAATGTTGTTGTTCATAACCAGAGACAAATTGATTTAATTGATCAAGTTAAACCAGATATACCACTTAATATTCATTTAAAAATTAATACAGGTATGAACAGATTGGGCTTTCCTTCTTCTGAAGTTGATTACCTCCTAGAATCACTGAGTAGTAATTCATATATTGAAGATATTACTTTAATGACTCATTTTGCTACAGCCGATGAAAAAGAGGGGATTGATAAACAATTTAAGGTATTTACCCAAATTACCGATAATTATAATCATTCTGCGTCTGCAGCAAATTCTGCAGCAATTCTTAAATTTCCTGAATCGAGACTGGATTGGGTGCGGCCTGGAATTATGCTTTATGGTCTTTCTCCTTTTCAAGATAAAACTGCTCAAGACTTAGGATTAAAACCTGCTATGGCTTTAACTTCTGAAATCATTGCTCTTCAGGATATAAAATCTGGAGAATCAGTAGGATATGGTTTAGATTTTATAGCAAAGCAAAATATGAAGATTGGAATTGTAGCTTGTGGTTATGGAGATGGCTATCCTCGACATGCAAAAAATGGAACACCCGTTTCAGTTGATGGGAATTTAACCTGCTTGATAGGCCGTGTGTCGATGGATATGTTATATGTTGATTTATCAAACCTACCTGATGCTCAGATTGGCTCACAAGTTGAATTATGGGGTGAAAGTATCTCAGTCGATTCTGTGGCTCAATTTTCTGGAACCGTAGGTTATGAGCTTGTTTGTGCCATATCTGCTTCACAAAGAGTGCCTCTAAGGAATATTAATGCCTAAAAGTAAAATAATTTATCAATGCTCAGAATGTGGTGGTCAATCGACTAAATGGCAAGGTCAATGTCCTCACTGTTTTGCGTGGAATACTCTAGTTGAAGAAGTTATTGAAAGCAAAGGTATAAAAAGATATGCCTCTTTGGCAAAAACAAATGCACTAACAAAATTAGATGAGGTTGAAACAGTAGATATTTTAAAAAGAAGAACTAAAATTTCTGAATTTGATCGAGTCTTAGGTGGCGGGTTTGTTCCTGGGGGAGTAATTTTATTAGGCGGGGACCCAGGAATTGGTAAGTCTACAATATTAATTCAAGCCTTATCAAAAATAACTCAGTCACCCGATGAGCCCTGTAATGTGATTTATATCAGTGGTGAAGAATCTTCCCAGCAAATAGCTATGCGTGCGAAACGACTTGAGTTAGAGGTTTCAGATATTTCAATTTTATCTGAGATTAATTTAGAGAAAATAATGAAAACAATTGAAAAAGATAAACCTGATGTTGTTGTAATTGACTCAATACAAACAATTTTCTCAGAAGAGCTTTCATCTGCTCCAGGTTCAGTAACGCAAGTAAGAGAGTGCTCGGCACAGTTAACAAGAATAGCAAAGCAGTTAGATATTACAATGATTCTTGTTGGACACGTCACTAAAGAAGGGACATTAGCTGGCCCTAGAGTATTGGAGCATATTGTTGATACTGTTCTATATTTCGAAGGCGATCCAAGTTCAAGCTTTAGAATGATTCGAGCATTTAAGAATAGATTTGGAGCTGTGAATGAATTAGGTGTGTTCGGCATGACTGAAAAAGGTCTCAAAGAAGTTACTAATCCATCAGCTCTTTTTTTGTCGCATCATAATAAACAAGTTAATGGCTCATGCATAAGTTGCATACAAGAAGGATCAAGACCAATGTTAATTGAGATTCAAGCTCTAGTTGATAACACTCATGGCCAATCACCAAAGAGACTTTCTGTGGGATTAGATCAAAATCGATTAGCAATGTTATTAGCATCGTTAAATAGACATGCCGGAGTGGCATGTTACGATCAAGATGTTTTTGTGAATGCAGTTGGTGGAGTTAAAATAACAGAACCTGGAGTTGATTTGGCTATATTGTGTGCGATTGTCTCTTCATTTAAAAATCAACCATTAGATAATAAAACTGTAATTTTTGGAGAAATTGGGTTGGCTGGAGAAGTAAGGCCGGTTCAAAGGGGACAGGAAAGATTAAAAGAAGCGGCAAAATTAGGTTTTACAAGAGCAATTATTCCAAAAGCCAATCAAGCTAAACAAAAAATAAAAGGTATTGATGTGTTACCAGTTGAAAATTTATCGCAAGCTTTAGAGTTAATTATTAATTAAATTCACATTAAAAAGAGTGCATAAAGTAATTTGAAATTTTTCAAATTTTGATAATGATATTTTTTGATTAAGTATATTGCTTGGCTGATTACTGATAATCTTAGATAGTAATGCATAGTATATGTTGGCCATAATAAGTCCTGGTTTTTGATTTTTTTTATCAATATTAGGCAGATTTGAAAGTGCCAGCTTATAAAAATAGATGGCACGTTTAGCTTGATCTAAAACAAGGTCTTCCATCTTTTTATCTTGAATAAAATTTAGAATTTCTGATTCAGTAATATTAAATTTTTTTAATTCTTCAAGAGGGATATAGATTCGATTTCGTTTTACATCATCTCCTAAATCTCTAATTATATTTGTTAACTGAAGGGCAATACCCAAATTATGCGCGTATTTTAAAGTTGCGTTATCTTTATATCCAAATATATGAGCAGAAAGGATTCCAACAGTAGATGCAGCCCTATAGCAATAAAGCTGTAATTCTTTAAAATCTTTATATCTATTTGAGTTAAGATCCATTTCCATACCATCAATAATTTCAATAAAATAGGGCTTACTGAGATTGAACTTTGAAACATAGGGTTTTAAAGCTTTAGTAACTTGGTGTTGAGGTTTGTTTTCAAATAGTTGGTCGATTTCTAATCGCCACCAATTTAATTTTTTTTTACTTTCCTCATATTCATCTGACTCATCAACGATATCATCAATTTCTCTGCAAAACGCATATAGCGCAATAAGAGCATTTTTTTTATTTTTTGGTAAAAAGATAAAAGCTGACAAAAAGTTAGAATGACTTTTTTTTGTGACTTGATTGCAATATTCTTGTGGATTCATTTTAAAAGGATACATCGACAAAATAATACTAGCCAATCTAATTTTGATAATTTAGGAGGGTTATTGAATAAATCACAATTATCTTTCTGCATTCTTTCAATTAATAAACTGACAGCAGCGAGCATAATCTTTATTTGAAGACTGAGCCTACCTTTTGTATTATTTTTTAATGGGACTCCTTTATTTAAGATTAATTGAACTCTCTTTAACCAAAATCGTTTAAATATTTTCCAATTATTATTAAAGATTTTATTCTGAATATCTGAAATATTAAGATTAAATCTTTTCATTTCAATTGTTGGAATATATAACCTATCCTTTAAGATATCATCATTAAAATCTTGAGCCATTCCAATTAACGCAAAAGCCTGACATATTGCATTTGAATATTTTATATTTTGTTTAGTATTTTGTTTAAATAAGCTTAAAATCATTTCTCCTGCAGGAGCGGCAGCATTATCTATATAGTTCGTGAGTTGTGCAAAATTATTGTAACGATTTTTAGTAATATCTTGTTTGAAAGCCTTAATAAATCTTTCAAACAAATTAATTGAAATTGAAAAATTATCAATTATTTTAAAAATATCTTGAAATAGTGGGTCTACATTTTGATTATTGTTTTTGATTTTTTTTAAGTTTTCTTCGTAACCCTGAATTTTCATCAATCTTTCTTTTTTAGCTAAATTTCCTTCATCAGCAATATCATCAGCAGTTCGAGCAAAATGGTAAAGAATTATCGCAGCTTCTCGGATTTGTTTAGGATATAAAAGTGTAGCCACAGGAAAGTTTTCATAATGCTTTTTCTTTTCCCTTCCTTGCTTCAAGGTAATATAATGTTTCATAAATAAAGTATGCCATAGTTAGTTTATTATATTTTTATCATAGGAAATTTATGTTTGGTGTTATTGGTGGAACAGGTTTAGATAAAATAGAAGGCTTAGTAGTTGGAAAATATGAAACTATTAAAACACCCTATGGAGAGACTTCAGAGCCATTAGCTTTTGGATCAATTGCTGGTCAATTAATGATTGTCTTTATAGCAAGGCATGGTAAAAATCATTCCATTGCTCCACATTTAATTAACTATCAAGCAAATATATGGGCGCTTCATTCTGTAGGAGTAAAGAATCTCATAGGCATAAATACGGTTGGATCAATTGATACAAGATTTTTACCGGGTGATTTTGTATTTCCAGATCAAATTATTGACTATACATATTCCAGAAAAAATACCTTTTTCGATGGAGTGGATAATCCAATTCAGCATATTGATTTTACTTATCCATTTGATAGTAATTTACGTAATCATTTTTCGAGAGCTTCAAGGATGCTAGATTTAAAATTTCATACGAGTGGTGTTTATGCATGCGTTCAAGGTCCTCGTCTTGAGTCAGCTGCTGAAATTAATCGATATGAAAATGATGGGGCAGATATTATTGGAATGACAGGGATGCCAGAAGCTTCTCTTGCAAGAGAAATTGGTTTAAATTATGCATTAATATGTCCAGTTGCAAATCATGCAGCAGGAAGAGGGTTGAATAAAGATGGAATTTCTCATGAGGAAATTAATGCAAATTCAGAAAAAATGGCTTTAAATATAGAAAATTTAATTAAAAGAATAATTGGGTCGTATGGCAATTAAAGAAATAATAAAGATGGGTCATCCTCTATTGCTTGAAAAAGCAAAACCGGTTACTGAATTCGATACTCCCGAACTACATAAATTAGTGGAAGATATGATTGAAACAATGGAGTCAGAAAATGGGGCAGGTTTAGCCGCACCTCAGATTAACGAAGGTATTCAATTAGTTATCTTTGGGTATGATACTGAACGATATCCAGATGCCGAAGACGTCCCATTCACTGTTTTAATTAATCCAACAATAAGACCTTTAACTAAAGAAACTGAGGATGGATGGGAAGGGTGTCTATCTGTTCCTGGCATGAGAGGTTTAGTTCCTAGGTATAAAAAAATTAATTACAAAGGTTTTGATCAGTATGGCAAACCAATTGATAGGGATGTGGAAGGTTTTCATGCAAGAGTTGTTCAACATGAATGCGATCATTTAATTGGAATGCTTTATCCATTAAGAATAAAAGATTTAAGATTTTTTGGTTTTGAAGATACATTATTTTCTGAATAAGGCTTCAAGATAATTCTTCCATATGATAAAATTCGCACTCCGGAAGAGTGGCAGAGCGGTTTAATGCACCGGTCTTGAAAACCGACGTGGGTTCGCGCCCACCGTGAGTTCGAATCTCACCTCTTCCGCCAATTTTTTATTGTTACAAATCTAAATCTTGATTATCAATGAGCTCTTGAGTTTTTTGTTGCTGGGCTATCCAATTTTCAATTACTGCATAACTCCATAAGGTTGTTCTGTCGCCTATTTTGATAGCTGGCGGAAACTTACCGTCTTTAATCCATTTCTTGAGGGTATCTTTGTCTATCTTTAGAGAGCTTGTAATGTCATCAATATTTAAGTAACTATCTTTCATATTCTAAATACTAGCAAAAATTTAACTACCATGCCTCTATATATAGACGGCGAAGTTACATAGGGATTTAAGGTAAACTATTGATATGAAAATTATAAGCTTATTACCTGCAGCATCAGAAATACTATGTGACTTAGGTGTAATAGACAATATTAATGCAGTAAGTCATGAATGTAACTATCCTAAGTTATTAAAAGAAAAAGTTCAGATAACTTCAAGTAACATTCCTAATAATATTGAACAGAAGTTAATAGATAACTTAGTCTCAGAGGCAATTAAAAATAAACTTCCGCTTTATAATATTGATACAGATAAACTTAATAGTATTAGTCCAGATCTAATTATTACTCAGGGTTTATGCGACGTCTGTTCAATTTCTAAAAATAAAATTGAAGCAACACTTAAAGATAAAAGGTGCATACTACCTTCAAAAACAAAAATTGTTTCCTTAAATGGTGAAACGTTTGATGAAATTTGTTCAGATATCTTGAAGGTAGGCAAACTTGTTAACAGGGAGGAAATTGCAAATAATATAGTTAGCAAAGCTAAAAAAACTAAGATTCAAATGAGTAAAAATGATATTAATAAAAGTATACTTTTACTTGAGTGGATTGACCCATATTTTAGCGCTGGCCATTGGATTCCAGAACAAATTGAAATGGCAGGGCTTAAGTCAGCATTAGGTGAAAAAGGAGAAAAATCAAGGAAAATTAGTGCTGATGAAATAATTCAATCAGATCCTGACTTCATTGGATTAATATGTTGTGGTTATAATTTCATTCAAAACAAATCATTTGCAAAACAAGTTTATAATGACGAAAAAATAAATCATTTAACTGCTATTAAAGATGAAAGAATTTATGCGTTTGATTCAGATTCTTATTTCAGCAGACCTTCTTTAAGAATTTTAGAAGGAGCTAAGCAGCTTAGAAATGCAATTATGAATAATGACAATAAGTTTCATTGCAAAAGAAATTAAAGTTTTTAAAATAATATGAAAAAAATATTCCTACTCAAAATATGTTTTACTTTACTCTTAACAATTTTCTCAAGTGTTTACGCTAATGAATTTATGGAAAATATAGAAGAGGTAAGAAAAAATAAAGACAATGTTACTTTTATATTATCAGATACGCTTAATGAATATATATCTAAAAATCCATCCTGGAACTCATCCGATAAGTCATCACTTTCATATATAGCATCTAGGTGTGGAATATTGAATAAAGTCATTTCAAAGCGTTTAAAAAATAATGCCGCTGCCCAGGATATTTATAATTTGTCATTAATAGATGCTGTTCTTTTTTCAAGCGCCTCATCAGATATTTATAAAACAAGATGTATTAATTATGACTGTATTAAAGAGAAAAGAAAAATCGCTCAAGAAAGAGAAAAAAAATGGACATTAATATATGAAGAAGAGGCAGAGAAAAATATTGATATTTATGGCAAGATGATTAGTGAAGATATAAATAGTGATTTCTCAACTTGTATGAATAAAGTAAAGCCTATTTTAAAATGAAAAAACTACTCCTACTCTTATTCTTAATACCTAATCTGGTGATGGCCGATGGGTACCAATCATGCAAGCAACTTGAGAAAAGCGAGAAAAGATACCTTCCCGATGTTGTTAATAGAATTTTAACCATTGAATCATTTAAATGCTCTAAAAAAAATAATCGTGTTATCGGAACATATACCCACTTTGTAGACCCTTCAATTTATGATTCACAAAAGATAAAAAATATTTTTGATAAAGTCTTAAATACCATATGTAAATATTCAAAAAATAATATAAGAAAATTTGACCTTAAATATAGTTACTATTCAAAACAAGGGGATTATATTGGAAGCAATTCGTACAGATTTAGTGACTGTAATTAAATAAAAAATTACTCTTACTCTTATTGTTAATACCTAATCT
>JAOMCC010000006.1 GCA_028344855.1 Nitrosomonadales bacterium
AAAAAAGGAAAAAACAGGATTAAAAAAATTCATTTCATATAAAGTTAAACCAAACGAAACTTATATGAGTAAGTCGCAAATTAAGCATTTTATAAAAATATTAAATGATTGGAAGCTTGAGCTAAGCAGCGATATAGATAGAACAGTAAGTAATATGCAAGATGAACTAACAGCATACGCAGATCCTAACGATAGAGCTAGTCAAGAGTCTGATATGGCCCTTGAGCTTCGAAATAGGGATCGAGAAAGAAAACTTATTAAAAAAATAGAAAATACTTTATTAAATATTGAAAATGATGAATACGGTTATTGCACTTCATGTGGTGAGGAAATTGGATTAAATCGATTATTAGCAAGACCAACTGCGACTTTATGTATTGACTGTAAAACACTTGATGAAATTAGAGAAAAACAAATGGCAAAATAAAAACCCAGGTTAGCTGGGTTTTTATTTATAAGTTTCAATCTTCTTTCTTCTTTTCATCAGAAGCTGGTAAATCAATTAATGCTTTTGCACTAACTCTCACTCTTCCTTTGTCATCAACCTCTATTACTTTAACTTTTACTTCATCTCCCTCCGATAAATGATCTTTCACTGCTTTAATTCTCTCATGTGCTATCTGAGAAATATGAAGTAAGCCGTCTTTACCGGGCAATAAAGAAACAATAGCTCCAAAATCGAGAATCTTAATAACCTTTCCATCATAAATTTGATCTACCTCTACATCAGCAGTAATTTCTTTAATCCTTTCTAAGGCTGCCTCCCCAGATTCTGCACTTGTACATGCAATTTTAATGAGGCCTTCATCGTCAATATCAATCGTTGCCCCAGTTTCAGCTGCCAAACCTTTAATTACTGCTCCGCCTTTTCCAATTACATCTCTAATTTTATCTGTATGAATTTTTAATGTAAGAATCTGTGGGGCAAATTTTGAAAGATTTTCACGGCTACCTTTAAGCGCTTTCTTCATTATTTTTAAAATATGATCTATACCTTCTCTAGCTTGACTTAGGGCTACTTGCATTATTTCAGTAGTAATACCTGTAATTTTAATATCCATTTGTAACGCTGTAATTCCATTATCTGTTCCTGCAACTTTGAAGTCCATATCACCTAAATGATCTTCATCTCCTAAAATATCAGTAAGGACTGCTACTCTATTATTCTCTTTAATTAATCCCATTGCTATTCCAGCAACATGATCCTTAATTGGAACACCAGCATCCATCATAGCCATTGTGCCTCCACAAACTGAAGCCATGGAACTTGAACCATTTGACTCTGTAATCTCTGAAACAAGTCTAATTGTATAATCAAAATCTTCTTGATTAGGTAATGCCGCACTTAATGCTCTTTTTGCTAATTTACCATGACCAATCTCTCTCCGTTTAGGAGTTCCAACTCTTCCTGTTTCACCAGTTGCATAAGGGGGAAAATTATAATGAAGCATGAATCTATCCTTATACTCTCCTTGAAGAGCGTCAATAATTTGTTCATCTCGGCCTGTACCTAATGTTGCTACTACAATTGCCTGAGTTTCCCCTCTTGTAAACAAAGCAGAACCATGAGCTCTTGGTAAAATACCTGTCCTAATTTCTATAGGCCTAACTGTTCGAGTATCTCTACCATCTATTCGAGGATCACCATCGAGAATTTTGGTCCTAACAATTTTTGCTTCTAGATTATGAAATTCATCTTTGATTTGATTTAATTGAGTTGTACTTGTCTCTTCTTCAACAAGGTTATCTAAAACTTTATCTCTTATTAAAGAAATTTTTTCTGAACGCTCTCCTTTTGATTTAATAGAAAAAGCTTTCTCTAAATCCTTTGCAGCAATCTTTTCAATATTATCAATTAATTTTTTATCTGCTTCAGGAGCAACCCAATCCCAAGGCTCTTTGGCAGCTTCTTTTGCTAATTCATTTATTAATTTAATAACTGGTTGCATTGCTTTATGTCCTTCTAAAACTGCATCTAACATAACTTTTTCCGGTAATTCTTTCGCTTCAGATTCAACCATTAACACAGCGCTGTCACTTCCAGCAACAACTAAATCAAGCTCCGTTGATTCCATTTCTGTTTTTGAAGGATTTATTACAAATTTATTCTTGAGATAACCAACCCTTGCGGCACCTATAGGTCCATGAAAAGGAATACCTGAAATTGCTAATGCTGCGGAAGCGCCAATAATTGCTGGAATGTCTGAATCAATTTCACTATCAGAAGACATTACAGTTGCCACAATTTGAATCTCATTATAAAAATTATCTGGAAATAAAGGTCTTAACGGTCTATCTATTAAACGACTAGTAAGAGTTTCTTTTTCGCTAGGTCTTCCTTCTCTTTTAAAAAAACCTCCTGGAATTTTTCCTCCTGCATAATTTTTTTCTTGATAATCCACAGTCAGTGGAAAAAAATCTTGCCCTTCTTTTGCCTCTTTTCTACCTACAGTAGTCACAAAAACAACTGTGTCTCCATAACTTACCATTACTGCGCCATCCGCTTGTCTTCCTATTTCTCCAGTTTCTATTTTTAAATCATAAGCTCCAAATTTAATACTTTTTTTTATTACATTAAACATTTAATTATCCTTTAATATTGATTCATTATTCACTTCTCGGTAATGAATATTTTCTTTATAACAAAAAAGCCGACTCAAACAAATTTAATTGTATGCAATCGGCTTTGAATTTTAATTACTTTTCTATTTTCTAAGACCAAGACTTTTAATTAGCCCTTGGTATCGCTCTAAATTTTGACGCTTTAAATAATCAAGAAGCTTTCGCCTCTGACTTACAAGAGCCAATAGGCCCCTTCGCGAATGATGATCTTTAGCATTAGTTTTAAAATGCTCTGTTAAATATGCTATACGATCGGTCATTAATGCTATTTGAACTTCAGGCGATCCTGTATCATTTTTAGCTATCTGATATTTACTAACAATTTTTTCTTTTTCTATAGCAGTACTAGTCATTCAATTCTCCTATTACAGAACCGCACATTTTAACGGCATTTTAATAAATTAACAATATATTTAAATCATTTCTTTTCTTGTGATATTAATCGTTTTACTTTTAAATTTTCTATTTCATCAACCTCGCCCAAGCCAATAAATTTATTACCTTTACCATAAAGTCTATAGTACCCCGATAAGCTTTTTGTTTTCTTAATTATTTTTCCATCTTTAAGAGCGCTTTCCTCTTTAATTTTTAGCTTCATTTTTTTAAAACTATTTAATAATATTTCCATTGGTAGCAAAATTTCTGGCTTATTTTCATCTTTTAATTTTTCTATTTCTTCAATTTTTAAAGCCTTTTCTAAATTTAAATGGCCAATATTAGTCCTTTCTAGCTTTAATAAGTAGGCACCAACATTTAATTTTGCCCCAATATCTTCAGCTAAAGTTCTTATATATGTTCCTTTTGAACACTCTATTTTTAATTTAAGTTTATCTTCATAAAAATCTAGAACTTCAATTGCATAAATCATAATCTTACGTTTTGTTCGCTTTATTTCTAAGCCTTCTCTAGCATAAATATATAATGGTTTTCCTTTATGCTTCAGTGCTGAATACATTGGAGGAATTTGATAAATTTGGCCTTTAAATTTTTGTAAAACTTTTTTTATTGAATTTAGTGAAGGTAAATTTTTTATATCTTGTTTAATAATTTTTCCTTCAGAATCACCAGTAGAACTTTTATACCCTAACTTTATTAACGCTTCGTAAGTTTTATCAGCATTCAATAAATAACTTGAAAACTTAGTAGCCTCACCTAGACAAATTGGTAACAAACCAGTTGCCATTGGATCTAAGGTTCCTGTATGACCTACTTTTTTTGGTGTAAATAAAAATTTAATTTTTGAAACAATCTGACTTGAAGAAACTCCGAGTGATTTATCAACAAGTAATAGTCCATCAATATCTAATTTGAGGCGTTTATATTGCATGTTTTATTTTTCAGGGGGTAAAACCGAATCTAGTAACTCTGAAATTTTGGTACTCTCATCTATAGTTTTATCATAAAAAAAATGTAATTTTGGAATACCTCTTGTTGTCATTCTTTTTGCTAATTGTGCTCTAAAAAATGGTATAGATCTATTAATACCTTTAATTATCTGATTATCATATTCTGGGGAAATAAAGAATATTTTGGCATGCTTTAAACAAGGAGATACCTCAACGTCAAGAATAGTCAACATTCTTAAAGCAGGATCTTTTATTTCGGTTTGCAATAAATTTGCAAGCTCTTTTTTAATTTGTTGACTGATGCGATCACTTCTTGGGTAATCTTTTACCAATTTATAGCTTCCTGGGAATTTGAACCATTTCAAAAACTTCAACATTATCTCCAACTTTAATATCATTAAAGTTTTTTAAAGATAACCCACATTCAATATTTGCTTTTACTTCTTTTATGTCATCTTTAAATCTTTTTAAAGAATCTAGTTCTCCTTCAAAAATAACATTATTATCTCTTAAAAGACGAACATTAGAATTTCTTCTAATTAATCCCTCTAAAACGATACAACCAGCAATATTACCAACTTTAGATGCTTTGTAAATTTCTCTAATTTCAACTAAACCTAAAATATTTTCTTTTTGCTCTGGAGCTAATAATCCACCTAATGCTGCTTTAACTTCATCAACTGCTTCATAAATAATGCTATAATTTCTTACATCAACTTCTAAATTATCAGCTAACTTTCTTGCCCCACTATCAGCTCTTACATTAAAAGCAATAATTACCGCATTAGAAGCAGATGCAAGATTTATATCAGATTCATTAACGGCACCAATTGCAGAATGAATTACATTTACTTTGACTTCATCTGTTGAGAGTTTTTCCAGTGAACCAGATAATGCTTCTGCGGATCCCTGAACATCTGCTTTAATTATCAATGGTAAAAGCCTTACTTCAGCTTCTGTCATTTGATCAAAAACATTTTCCAATTTTGATGCTTGTTGCTTCGCTAATTTAACATCTCTAAATTTACCTTGTCTAAACAGAGCAATTTCTCTTACTTTTTTTTCATCATTTAAGACAATAAATTCATCACCAGCTTTTGGGACTTCTGACAGACCAGTCACTTCTACAGGAATTGAAGGTCCGGCCTCTTTTACATCCTTACCAATCTCATTAAGCATTGATCTAATTTTACCAAATGCATTTCCTGCTAATAAACTATCTCCTGGTTTAATAACTCCTGACTGGACCAATAGAGTGGTTACAGGCCCTCTACCTTTATCTAATCTTCCTTCTACGATAATACCTTTTGCAGGAGTATTAATTGAAGCTTTCAACTCTAAAATCTCAGCTTGTAACAAAATTGCATCTAAAAGATTTTCAACGCCTTCTCCAGTTTTTGCCGAAACTTCCACAAACATGGAGTCGCCACCTAAATCTTCTGGAATAACTTCATGAGCTAATAATTCATTTTTAACTTTTTCAGAGTTAGCTTCAGGCTTATCAATTTTATTAATTGCTACAATTAATGGAACCTCAGCTGCTTTTGCATGATTTATACCTTCAATTGTTTGAGGCATGACGCCATCGTCTGCAGCAACAACCAAAATAACAATATCCGTTGCTTTTGCTCCTCTAGCCCTCATTGCTGAAAAGGCTTCATGACCTGGGGTATCAAGAAAAGTGATTACTCCTTTTTTATTTTCAACATGATAAGCTCCTATATGTTGAGTAATTCCCCCAGCTTCCCCAGAAGCAATTCGTGATGTTCTAATAAAATCTAATAAAGAAGTTTTACCATGATCTACATGCCCCATAACTGTTACTACGGCCGGTCTTGTTTCAATTTCAGGCTTAATACTTTCTTCAATATTTAATAATGATTCTGGATCATTTTCTTCCGCAGCCATTGGGTTATGACCCATTTCTCCTACAACTATCATTGCTGTTTCTTGATCAAGAACTTGGTTTATAGTAACCATCATTCCCATACCCATTAAAGTCTTAATGACTTCTGAAGCCTTAATAGCCATTTTATGACCTAAATCCGAAACTGAAATTGTTTCTGGTATTAAAATATCTCTTACAATTGGCTCACTGGGTGCAACAAAAGTTTGATCAGACTCTTGATTTATATCTACATTTTTATTTTTATTTTTTGGAGGCCTCCAACCAGCATTATTAGAAGATCGATTTTTAATAGGTCTTTTCTTAATAGTTCTATCCACCCAATCATTTTTCTTATCTTTCTTATCTTTCTTATCTTTTTCAATTTTTACTCCAGCTTTTGAAGCGGGTCTGTGAAGTGTTCCATCTTGGGATGGGTCCTTTTTCTTTTCTGATAAATCATTCGCTTGTGCCTCAGCTAGAGCTGCATGTCTTTTTTCTTCTTGGTTCCTAATACTTTTTTGATTATCATCTAAAACTTCTTTAGATTTTATTAATTCTTTTTTATCTTTTTGTTCTATAGATTTTTCTTTAGATTGATCAGGTTTTAAAATTGTTCTTTTTTTTCTTACTTCTACTTGGATTGTTCTAGCTCTTCCATCACTATCAGTTTTTCGAATTTGGGTATTTTGTTTTCTTGTTAGTGTAATTTTAGATTTTGGGCGTAAAGAGGCTCCATGCTCAGCCCTAAGATAATTCAATAAAGCTGATTTATCTTCTTCTTTAAGTTCATCTGAAGCACTTGATTTATCAACTCCAGCACTTTTTAATTGCTCAAGTAATAAATCTATGGGTAAGCTTAACTCACCAGCAAATTCTTCTACGTTAGATTTTCCCATCAACTGCCCCACTAAAATTTTTTAAACAAACCATGGCGCTCGTGCTGTCATAATTAGTTCCTTTGCTCTTTCTTCATCCATTTTGACTAATTCTATCAACTCGTCTACTGCTAATTCTGCTAAATCTTCCATAGTAATAATATCTTTTGATGCCAAAAGTTTAGCTGTATCAGAATCCATACCATCCATACCTAAAAGATCTGCTGCAGGCTCAGATACCTTTTCTTCCTTAGCAATAGCTGCAGTAAGTATTACTGCACTTGCTCTAGACCTTAATTCATTTACAGTTTCTTCATCAAAAGCTTCGATTTGAACCATTTCTTCAATAGGCACGTATGCTATTTCCTCTAATGAAGAAAATCCTTCCTGAACTAGGATATCTGCAACATCTTCATCAACATCTAGCTTTTCAATAAATAATTGACTAGCAGATGTATATTCTTCTTTAGTTTTTTGATCAGATTGCTCTTCAGTGAGAATATTTAATTCCCATCCAGTTAATTCAGATGCTAATCTAATATTCTGTCCGTTTCGTCCAATCGCTTGGGCTAATTGATCTTCTGAAACAACTAAATCCATACTATGTTTATCCTCATCGACTACAATACTTGAGACTTCTGCTGGGGCCATAGCATTTATAACGAATTGAGCTGGTTCTATTGACCACAAAACAATATCAACTCTTTCACCTGCCAACTCACTAGTAACTGCTTGAACTCTTGAGCCCCTCATTCCTACACATGTCCCAACTGGATCAAGCCTTTGGTCATTTGCTTTAACTGCAATTTTTGATCTTAAACCAGGATCTCTGGATGCAGCCATAATTTCAAGTAAACCTTCCTCTATTTCAGGAACCTCTAATTCAAATAATCTAATTAAAAATTCTGGGGCTATTCTTGACAAAATTAATTGAGGCCCCCTCACAGTATCATCAATTTTAATTAGTATTGCTCTAATTCGGTCACTTATTCTAAGATTTTCTTTAGGTATCATTTGCTCACGAGGTAAAATTGCATCTAATCTACCAATTTCAATGATTGCGTTCCCTCTTTCCATTCTTCTTATTTGTCCTGATACAAGTTTCTCGTCTTGTGCTAAAAAATCTTTGAGGATTTGTTCTCTTTCTGCTTCCCTAACTTTTTGTAAAATTACTTGTTTTGCGGCTTGAGCTCCTATCCTACCGAACTCCTCAGAAGGAATTAGGTTTTTAATAACATCATTTATAGCTTTTCCCTTAGCTCTATCATCCTCTAGAGTAATTTCAGCATTCGGATTCTCAATCTGATCTTCAGGCAATATTGTTAAACATTTATAAGTTTTATACTCTCCGGTTTCTTGGTCAATTTCTACTCGAATATCCACACCAGCATCATGCTTTTTTTTTGTTGCAGATGCTAATGCTAATTCTAGTGCTGTAAAAATTACTTCTCTAGCAACATTTTTTTCGTGTGCAAGAGCATCTACTAGTAATAATATGTCACGACTCATTTAAATTCTCCGGTAAAACGTTTAACTAAAATTCTGGGTCTAATCTTGCTTTCTCAATATCATCTAATTTAATTTCTAATACAGCGTTATTAATTTCTAAAAGAATTAAATCTTTCTTCGTTCCTTGCAAAATTCCAACAAAATTTCTTTTATCTTCAATAATAATTCGAGTTTTAATTTTAACTTTTTCTCCTTTAAACCTCTTGAAATCATTAATTTTTTTAATTACTCTATCCATTCCTGGCGAAGAAACTTCTAATCGATCAAAGCTTATATCCTCTTCAACTGTTAAAACATTTTTAAGTTGGTTTGTTACTTCAACACAATCATCAATTGTTATAGAGCTTGGTTGATCAATAAAGATTCTTAACAATTCACCCCTGTTAATTATTTCAAGATCAACTAATTCGTAGCCTAATTTTGATACATTCTTTTCAATTAAAACTTCAAGATCAGCAGTCAATTTTTGGTTCCTTATTAAACATAAGTCCTAAAAACAAAAAAAGGCCTATAGGCCCTTTTACTGTTGCGAATTATATCAATAAATTCAATAAATTGAAAGAATAAACTGAGAGTCTTAGGTGTTAATTTTTGCGAACTTTCTTTTTCCAACTTGAATTGTAAAACTTTCACCTTTTGGGACAATAAAATTTGATTTATCGACTTTATCCCCATTAATTTTGATGCCTCCCCCTTTTATTAATCGATGGGCTTCAGAGGTACTTGAAACTAAATTAATTTTTTTAAGTAATTGAGGAATATTGATACCATCAGAATCAATATTTGTCAGTGAATGCTCCTCGATACCTTCTGGAACTTCTCCTTTAGCTCTTAAATTAAAATTATTTTCAGCTTCTTTAGCTACTTGATCATTATGAAGTCGACCTACAATTTCTTTAGCAAATTCTACCTTAATATTTTTTGGATTTTCTCCATCCTTGACTCTTTTTTTCCATAATCTTATATGGTCTGAAGACATTAAAGATAATGAGTCAATATATCTCCACATTAATTCATCAGATAGCGATAAGAGTTTTGCAAATACTATTTCTGGGGGCTCATCTATTCCTATATAATTATTCGAAGATTTTGACATTTTTTGAATTCCATCTAGCCCCTCCAAAAGTGGCATTGTTAATATACATTGTGGTGTTTGGCCAGAATTTTTTTGTAATTCTCGCCCCATTAACAAATTAAATTTTTGATCTGTTCCTCCAATTTCTACGTCTGCATTTAATGCAACGGAATCATAACCTTGTAACAACGGATAAAGGAATTCATGTATGGATATTGGTTGATTTGCTTTATATCTTTTTGCAAAATCTTCCCTTTCTAGCATTCTTGCGACAGTATGAGTTGAGGCTAGCTTAACAACTCCAGAAGCTCCCAAATCATCAAGCCATTTAGAATTAAAAACAATTTGTGTTTTTGATTGATCTAATATTTTAAAAACCTGCTCTGAATATGTTTTAGCATTTTCTTTTACCTTTTCCTTGGTTAAAGGTGGTCTTGTGACATTTTTACCTGTTGGGTCACCAATCATTCCAGTAAAGTCTCCAATTAAAAAATAAACCTCATGGCCCAAATCCTGGAACTGTCTTAATTTATTTAATAACACTGCATGGCCTAAATGCAGATCTGGTGCAGTGGGATCAAATCCTGCTTTAATTTTAAGAGGCTTTTCTTTTTTTAATTTTTCAATTAACTCTGATTCGATTAAAATCTCATCAGTACCTCTTTTAATTATTTCTAATTCTTCCTTTTTATTCACTGTTTTATCTCAAAAAATTAAAATTAAGTTAATTCTATCTTAAATATAGGCTTAAAAAAATCCGACTTTAATTATTTTAAATACTTGAATAAAAAATTAAATCCATCACAATAAATAATATGAAAAATTCATCTTTTTTAATCGGGGTAATGTCTGGTACAAGTTTAGATGGTATTGATATTGTTTTAATTAATTATAAAAATAAAAGTATTAATATAATTGAATTTATTCAGATTCCTTATAAACAAGATATGAAAAAGAAATTTTTAGCTCTGCATTCAGACCAGCCCTCTGATTTAAAAAAATCAATCGAACTATCTTTACTTCATGCAAAAATTACAGCTAAAGGTATAAATCAAATTTTAAAGAAATTAAAACTTGAAGCCAAAAATATAAAATGTATTGGTTATCATGGACAAACTATTCGTCATTGTCCGAATAAAGGTTATTCATTACAACTCGGTAATGCAAATCTTTTAGCAGAACTAACTAATATTACCGTTATATCTGATTTTAGAAATAGAGATATTGTTGCTGGTGGTCAAGGAGCTCCGCTTGTACCTGTATTTCATAAAGAATTTTTCTTCAAAAAAAATAAAAATATAGCAATAATTAATATTGGTGGTATCGCTAATATCACTTATCTCCCAGTGGATAAAAAAATTATTGGATTTGATATTGGTCCGGGAAATATTTTATTAGATCATTGGATGTATATTAATAATAATAAAAATTTCGATAATTTAGGTAAATGGGCAAAGTCAGGAAAATTAATTGATCATTTATTATTAGATTTTAAAAAAGAACCTTTTTTCAAAAAAAAATTTCCCAAAACTACTGGGAGAGAGCTTTTTAACATAGATTGGTTAAATAAATTTAATATAAAAAAATATGCTCCTGAAGATGTTCAAAGAACTTTACTCGAGTTAAGTGCAGTTTCAATAAATGATTCTATAAAGAGATTTTGCTCCAAAGTTGATGGAATTTATATTTGTGGTGGTGGTAGTCAAAACAAATTTTTAATTGAAAGACTTGAATCAATTACAAATATTAAAATTAATACTACAGACGAACTTAATATCCCAAGCCAACAAGTCGAAGCTGTAGCCTTTGCATGGTTAGCAGAAAAATGTTTAGCAAAAGAAAAAAATAATTCGCCTTCTATAACAGGAGCCAAAGGGCCTAGAATTCTCGGTGTAATTCATTATTAATAAATAGCTCAGTTTAGGTATAATACGTTTTCTTTATTAATTAGATAAAGTTTATGGCTAAATTAAAAGCAAATATAAATGTAGATACATTAAATCTTAATCTTCCTGTTGTAGAAGGAACTGTAGGCTACCCAGCAATAGATGTTAGCTCACTGCATTCCCATGGAATTAAAACATTTGACCCTGGTTTTTCATCAACTGCAGAATGCACTTCATCAATTACTTTTGTCGATGGCGGCAAAGGTGAGCTTCTTCATAGAGGTCACCCAATTGAACAATTAGCAGAAAAATGTGAATTTTTAGACATTGCTTACTTACTTTTCAATGGAGAATTACCTAATTCTAGAGAAAAAACAATTTTTACTAATGCAATTAAAGAACATAGTCTTCTTCATGATCAGCTAACCAATATATTTAGAGGTTTTAGAAGAGATGCACATCCCATGGCTGTTATGGTAGGTGTTGTAGGTTCTATGTCAGCTTTCTACTTTGATGAAACTATGAAAGTTGGTAATTTAAATCATCGAAAATTATCCGCTCAAAGGCTAATTGCTAAAGTGCCAACTATTGCTGCATGGAGTTTTGCATACAGTAATGGAAGCCCTTTTGTATATCCAAAAGAAGAACTTAGTTATTCGGAAAATTTTCTTAATATGATGTTTTCAGGGCCAAATATTAAATATTTACAAAACCCGATTATAACGAAAGCATTTGAAAAAATTCTTATTTTACATGCTGATCACGAACAAAATGCTTCAACTTCAACTGTAAGACTTGTTGGTTCGTCAGGAGCAAACCCATTTGCTTGTATTGCTGCAGGTATAGCATCTTTATGGGGTCCTGCTCATGGAGGCGCAAATGAAGCAACACTTAAAATGCTTAGTGAAATTAGAAATGAAAGAAGAATAGGAGAATATATTAAAAGAGCTAAAGATAAATCAGACAATTTTCGTTTAATGGGCTTTGGTCATCGTATTTACAAAAATAAAGACCCGCGCGCCATAATAATGAAAGCTACTTGTCATGAAGTATTGGATGAATTAGGTCTTCGAAATGACCCTATATTTAAATTAGCGCTTAAATTAGAAAATATTGCCCTTGAGGACGACTATTTTGTCAAGAAAAAATTATATCCCAATGTTGATTTTTACTCTGGTATTGTGATGAAAGCTTTAGGAATACCTAATTCTATGTTTACAGCAGTTTTTGCGTTGGCAAGAACAGCTGGTTGGGTTGCACACTGGAACGAAATGCTAACAAATGAGAAATCTAAAATAGGTCGTCCGAGACAAATTTATACTGGCAAATTAAGAAGAGACGTTCCCAATCTTTAAGCTGAAAAAGATGAGCCACAGCCACAAGTAGTTGTAGCATTAGGATTTTTAATCACAAATTGTGATCCTTGCACATTATCTTGATAATCAATTTCCGCTCCATTAAGATACTGCAAGCTCATCGGGTCAACCAATAAAGTTACTGAATCTTTAACTACTTGTGTATCGTCTTCATTAATTACTTCTTCAAAAGTAAACCCATATTGAAAACCAGAACATCCCCCGCCACTAACAAAAACTCTTAGTTTGAGATCCGGTGAACCTTCTTCAGCTATTAATTCTTTAACTTTGTTAACTGCATTATCTGTGAAATTAATTGGTGTTGGCATTTTAATTTCAGTTGTCATTTTTTTCTCCTATTACCTTATCTTTTTTAAAAGGTAATTTTTTTTGTGCTTTAATTTGAGCTTTGGTTATTTGTCTTAAATCTCCGCTAACTTTAGCTCCTGCATGAACTTCAATTGAATTATACTCAATATTTCCATTAATAACAGAGCCTGGTTGTAATTCTAAGTAATCGTGACATTTTATGTCGCCTATAATTTCACCAGCAATAATAGCTGTCTCAACTGTTACCTTACCTTTAATTTTACTATGCTCGCCCATAATGAGCGTTCCTCCAGAGTCTTCTATAAACGTTAAATCTCCGTAAAGTTTTCCATCAAGTCTTAATCCTCCTGAAAAAGTTGTATTACCCTTTATAACAAAATCTTTATCAATGAGAGTATCTATAGAACCTAATTTTTTCTTTTTTTTAAACATTAACTACTTCCTTCTTTTTCCTACAATTTTTTCATAAAATAAAACATTTTCTTTTAATTTAGTATTTTCTTCTTTTGTTTCCTTTAGGCTTTTTACAATTTTTTCATAAGAAATTTTTGACATTTTTAATTCTAACTCAAGCGCAAGCGCTTCTTTTTCTTGTTGAATGCTAAATTCTTCCAAATCATTTATTGTAAGTAAAAAATTAATTGATTTTCCTCCATTAAAAAAATGAAATGCTACACCAAATCCAATAGTGACAAAAAAAACTGCTACTACCATATAACTAGGCCAAACACTTCCGGTATTAATTCTAGCCTTTCTAGCGGTTAATTTGTAATTTCTTTTTTTTGATATATTTTTCATTTGATTAAGGAACTAAAGGTATTGACTGTAAACCAAGAGTTTCTTCCCATTTCATCATAATATTCATATTTTGGATAGCTTGTCCTGCCGCACCTTTTACTAAATTATCTATAACAGCCAAAACTAGAAGCTGCTTTGTATCTGGAACTTTATAATAAGATATTCTACATGTATTAGACCCTCTAACAGATTTAGTATCAGGACACGAATTTTTTTTCAAAACATCCACAAATGGCTCATTTGCATAATATTTTTTAAAAATATTTGAAGGATCAAATTCTTTTAAACAATTTACATAAATTGAAGCATGAATTCCTCTTGAAATTGGTAAAAGATGTGGGGTAAATAAAACCTTTACTTTTCCTAAAACAGAATTTTTACTTAAATTCTCTTCAATTTCTGGAAGGTGCCTATGTCCGTTTATAGAGTAAGCTTTAAAATTTTCACTTGCCTCTGATAATAATAAATCGACTTGGTTTTTCTTACCTGCGCCGCTTATACCTGATTTTGCATCGGCAATTATAGACCCTGGATCTATCAATCCTTCATTTAATAAAGGGTTTAATGCTAGTTGTATTGCTGTAGGATAACACCCTGGGTTTGCAACAAGTTGAGCATTCATTATCAAATCCCTATTTACTTCTGGTAAGCCATAAACAGCTTTTTCTAAAATATCGGGGCATTTATGGGACATTTCATACCATTTTTCCCATTCTTTAATGTCCTTAATTCTAAAATCTGCAGCTAAATCAATAACTTTAACCCCTTTTGATAATAGCTTTTCAACATAATTCATAGCAATGCCACTAGGAGTAGCGAAGAAAACTAAATCTGAATCTGCTAATTCAGCTTTGTCAGGATCAACAAATTTATTACTTAATACCCCTCTTAATGAAGGATATATATCATACACAAATTTACCAGAGTCATTCCTCGAAGTAATATGAAGCATCTCTACATTGGGATGCAAAACCAATAATCTCAATAATTCGATCCCAGTGTATCCAGATCCACCAACAACACTTACTTTTATTTTTTTATTCATATTTTAGGTATATTCTACATTGTTAAGAATTTTTGTTTAATAAAAAAGCCGCTTAAAGCGGCTTTTAAAATTCTTTGAAAAAAATTATCGTTTAGAAAATTGTTTAGCACGCCTTGCTTTTCTTAATCCTACTTTTTTACGTTCTACTTCACGAGCATCACGAGTTACATATCCTGCTTTGGATAAGTCAGATTTAAGTTCAATATCATAGTCCATTAAGGCTCTCGTTATTCCATGCCTTACTGCCCCAGCTTGACCAGATTCCCCTCCACCAACAACATTTATTTTTATATCAAAAGTTGAAGTATTATTTGTTAACACCAATGGTTGTTTCATTATCATTTGTGAAGTATATCTTGAAAAATATTCTTCCATAGGTTTGTCATTTATTACAATACTTCCTTTTCCAGGCTGAATAAATACCCTAGCAATAGAGCTTTTCCTTCTACCTGTACCGTAATAATATTTACCAATCATTTAAATTTGTCCTATGTTTATAATGTTATTTGTTGAGGCTGTTGTGCCGAATGATTATGATTGCTTCCCGCATAAACTTTCATTTTCTTCACCATTGCATAACCTAAAGGTCCTTTTGGGAGCATTCCTTTAACGGCTTTTTCTAAAGCTCTACCTGGAAACTTTTCCTGTAATTTTTTAAAATTTGTTGAATATAAACCACCAGGAAAGCCTGTATGTCTATGATAAATTTTATCTTCTGTCTTATTGCCTGTAACTTTTATTTTCTCTGCATTAATAACAACTATGTAATCTCCAGTATCAACATGAGGGGTATATGTAGCCTTATGCTTACCTCTTAATCTGTGAGCAATAGCACTAGCTAACCTTCCGAGAGTTGAGCCAGAAGCGTCTACTAACAACCAATCTCTTTTAACTTCATGTGATTTAGCTGAAAATGTTTTCATATTATTTAATTTGCCTATTTTTCATTAAAAAATTTAAGATGCGAATTTTATTATATTTTAGGGCAGTGTGTCAATTTATTTAATGGCTAAATTAATGTTTAATACAATTGAGAAATAAATCCTACAAATACAAAAATACCTACATAATTATTTCTTAAAAATGCTTCAAAATTTTTCTGTGGCTCCATATGTCTACTATCAAAACAACCATAAAGTGCAATAGATAATGCAATGGTTAACATTAAGAAAAAACTAAGATTAAATTCTTTTAAAATTCCTATAACAATTAAATTAAGAAACATAAAAAAATAACTCAGTGTAATCATTATCATTGTTTTATTTCCAAAAAATAATGCTGTTGAATTTATATTAAGTTTTTTATCATCTTCCATATCCATAATCGCATAATGAGAGTCATAAGATAACGCCCAAAAGATATTTGCTATAAATAAAATTAAAGCCTCTAAAGGGAGTTTTTCTTGTGTTGCTGCAAAAGCCATTAATATCCCAAATCCAAAAGTAATACCCAAATAAACCTGAGGCATAACAAAAAAACGCTTAGTAAAAGGATATGTCAGTGAAAATAGAAGGGCTAACAATGCAATTCCAAAGGAAAAAAAATTTAATTGCATAACCAGAAATATCGAACATATTAGCAAGAGCAATAAAAGAGTTATTGCTTCTTTAGGTTTTATTATTCTTGCAGCAATAGGTCTATTTCTAGTTCTTTTTACAAAAGTATCTATATTACAATCAATTAAATCATTTATTATGCATCCTGCAGACCTCATTAAAATTGTTCCCAATATAAAAATAAATAAAATATGTGTATTCGGAACTCCATCAGAAGCTAGAAAAAGAGCAGTTAGTGTAGGCCATAACAACAAAAATATCCCGATTGGTTTATTAATTCTAGTTAAATTAATAAATGCTGATAATTTAGTCATCTGAATATTGGAATTGATCAAAATTATTAAAAAAAACTTCTGTTAACAAAACTTTTTCATTTTTATTTCGAAAGGTAGATTCTCTTATAGCAAGTATCTTTGTTTTTTTTAAACTAAACCTTCTTATCCTCTTAGAAAATTCATCGTTATAAGATGGCTTTCTAAATTTAAAATTAGACCTTAAAATCTTTTTTTTGTTGAAAACAATGTCAGCTAAAGGTTTATTTTTTAATTTTTTAATATTCCGCCAAAATCCTCTTAAATGCTCTAGGGGTAAAATTGTCCTAGCGTACATAATTGGGAGTTTATCTGCATATATTAAAACCTCTCTAAGATATAAATCCTCTGATTTTTTATATACGAATATTTTTTTTTCATTTGAAAAAATTCTACTTTTTCTTGCATTTATTGGAATGATTTCAAGTTTTGCAATATTGCTAATTCGGTAGCTTAATGATTTCACATCTAAAAGCCAATACTTTAATCTATTTTCTATTTGAATATTTTTATTCCACATGTTTTTTAGGACCTTCCTACATCTTGATAGTTTCTGTGCCATCTATTAATATGATTCGATATATCTTTAGAATTTGTTCTTAAAAGAGAATCTGCATCTTTTTTTATGGTTTCTAATAATTCAAAATCACGGTCTAAATCAGCAATCTTCAATGTAGGAAGTCCACTTTGTCTCAAACCTAAAAATTCTCCTGGACCTCTTATTTTTAAATCTTCTTCAGCAATCTTAAAACCATCAATATTTTCATAAATTACTTTCAATCTCCTCCTAGAAAGATCAGATAATTTTTTTTGATAGAGCATAATACAAATACTTTCTTTTTCTCCTCTACCAATTCTCCCTCTTAGTTGATGTAATTGAGAAAGCCCCATCCTTTCAGAATTTTCTATAACCATTAATGTAGCATTTGGTACATCAACACCTACTTCAATTACAGTAGTCGCGACTAAAATTTTAATTTGATTATTTTTAAATTGATTCATAATTTCTTTTTTTTGAATAGAATCAAGTCGACCATGAATTAATCCTACTTTATGATTTATAAAATAATCTGATAAGACTTTAAATGTTTTTTCGGCTGTTTCTAATTGAAGAGTTTCACTTTCCTCAACCAAGGGACAAACCCAATAAACCTGTTCACCGTTCAAACAGTGTTGATCTATTATTTTTAAGATTTCATCTCTTTTTTTATCAGAAAAAATTTTTGTTTTGACAGGTTTTCTTCCAGGAGGTAGTTCATCAATTATGGAGACATCCATATCAGAAAAATAACTCATTGCTAACGTTCTTGGAATTGGTGTAGCACTCATCATTAATTGGTGGGGTTCAAAATTTTTATTAATTTTATTACTTTTTCTTAAAGCTAACCTTTGCTTTACTCCAAAACGATGTTGTTCGTCAATAATATAAAAACCAAGATATTTAAACACTACTTTATCCTGAATTAATGCATGAGTTCCTATAATTAAATTAGCTTTACCATTTTTAATTCTTTCATATGCAGCGGCTTTTAGCTTTGCACTCATACTCCCTTTTAAAAGTTCAACATTAATACCTAACTTAACTAGCCAAGAGGAAAGTTTTTCGAAGTGTTGTTCTGCCAGAATTTCTGTTGGGGCCATAAATGCAACCTGATGACCATATTTAATAACTTGAATTGCAGCCATTGTGGCAACAACTGTTTTTCCACTCCCCACATCCCCTTGTAACAATCTATTCATTGGGAAATCTTGACCCAAATCATTTTTAATATCTAAAAAAACCGAATATTGTTTTTTTGTTAATTTAAATTCTAAATTACTTAAAAAAATTTCTTGTGCAGTATTTGAATATGAAATTGGATTAGCATTATAGGACTTATTTAAATGATATTGGCCACGAAAGAAAAATTGATGTGCAAGTAATTCATCATAAATTAATCTTTGGTGGTAAATACTTGTTCTATCATCAAAGATTTTCTTTTCAAATTTATTTGATGGCTTGTGAATAGATTTTAGGGACTCTAATAATGATGGAAGTTTTCTTTTTATATATAATTTTTTAAAATAATCAGGATATTGAGTTTCAAAATTTTCTTTTTCAAATACTTTCTGTACTAATTTAAAAAACATTTTTTGGGATAAGCCTTCAGTTGAAGGATAAATTGGTGAATAAAAATCTTTGATTGGTGTTTTTGGTGTTACAAATTCATATTTTGGATGAATCATTTCAAATAAAAAAGAATTTGATTTTATCTCGCCATAAATTCTTAAAATCTTTCCTTTTTCAAATTGTTTTATTTGGCTCGGATAAAAATTTAAGAATCTCAATTTTAAATCGCCAGATTCATCACTAACATGAACAATCAAATTTTTTCTTGGTCGATAAGTTAAATCTATACTGATTATTTTTGCCTCAACTTGAAACATCAGTCCTGGAGTTATATTCTTTATTAAATCAATTTGAGTTTCGTCCTCATACCTTATAGGTAAATGAAGTAATAAATCTAAACTATTTAAAATACCTAATTTTTTTAGTTTCTTTGATTGTAATTGTGTAAAGAGTTGTTTTGGCAATTTTAATAATTAATCAATTACTCTAAAATTAAAAATCCATCAGCTTCAACTAGAGCTCCTTTTGGAAGTGATGCAACCCCAATAGCTGCTCTTGCAGGAAATGGCTTTGAAAAATAAGTCTTCATAATTTCATTAACTAATCCAAAATTTGATAAGTCAGTTAAATAAATATTTAGTTTAGCAACGTCATCAAAACTAGCATCAGCTTCTTTAATTACATGACTTAGATTTTCAAACACTTGCTTTATTTGTGCTTCAATACCGTCTACTATTTCCATAGTATCTGGATTTAATGGAATTTGTCCAGATAGAAATACTATGTTCCCTCCACGAATTGCCTGACTATATGGCCCAATAGCTTCAGGTGCGTTTTTTGAGTTTATAGCAACTTTTTTCATGACTTATCCTTTTTTAAACCAAAGATTTTATACGATTGATTCTATTAATTTTAGAGATTTTTCTTAAATTTCTAATAAGATCTGCTAAATGTAATCGGTTTTTAACTTGAACTATGAATCTTAAATTTGCAAAAGAACTTCCATCGCCTTCATCAACAGAAATATTATCAATATTTGCTTCTGATTCAGCTATAACGGATGTTACTTTTGCAAGCGTACCTCTTTCATTTATAACAAGTATATTTAAATTAACATTGAAAAAAGTATTTGGATTTGGTTCCCACTCAACATCTACCCATTTGTCATGATCTAATTTGACTTTTCTTATCCCAGGACAATCATGGGTATGAATAATTAAGCCTCTGTCTTTATTTATAAATCCTAAAATTGGGTCTCCAGGAATTGGGTGGCAACATGTTGCCAATTGTATTGCCATTCCCTCAGAACCTTTAATAGTTATAACATCTAAAAATTTAGTTTGTTTTTTTGTTTTTTTTGTTCCATCAATAATAGCTGTTAATTGATGTGCAACCATTATGTTCATTCTTTTACCTAAGGCAATATCAATAAGAATATTGTCCTTAGAGTCTAAATGATAATCTAATATTAATTTGTCCCAATGTCTCTTTTTTATTGCCGCTGGTCCAACATGGAAAGCTTTCAGTGCATTATTAAGCATATTGCTGCCTAAAGTAATTAAATCCTTATTTTCAGCAGATCTTAAATATAATCTTATTTGTGAGCGTGCTTTAGCTGTAATTACAAAATTAAGCCAAGCTGGGTTAGGTTTTGCAACTGAAGCGGTGATAATTTCAATATGATCACCAGTTGAAATCTCTGACCTTAGAGGAACTAATTCTTGGTTTATTTTTGAAGCCATTGCACTATTTCCAACATCGGTATGAACAGCATATGCATAATCAATTGTTGTAGAACCTTTAGGTAAAGCAAAAATTTTCCCTTTAGGGGAAAAAACATAAACCTCATCAGGAAATAAATCAATTTTAAGATGCTCAAGAAACTCAAATGAATCACTACTTTCAGTTTGAATTTCTAATAATCTTTTTAACCATTGATTTGTTTGTTGCTGTAATTCAGTTACATGATAGTCTTTATTTTTATATAACCAATGAGCAGCAACCCCGGCCTCAGCCAATTTATGCATATTCTTAGAGCGAATTTGAATTTCAAAAGGCATTCCAAATGGACCAAATAACGTCGTATGAAGAGACTGGTATCCATTAGCTTTTGGAATAGCAATATAATCTTTAAATTTACCTGGTATAGGTTTATAAAGGGCATGTAGGGCGCCTAATGTTAAATAACACTCATTTAAATTATCTACAATAATTCTAAATCCATAGATATCATTTATTTGAGAAAAATTAGTGTGTTTTTTAAGCATTTTTCTATGAATACTTGCAGGATTTTTTTCACGTCCAGTAATTTCTGCTTTTAGGCCTGCCTCTTTTAATTTGCCTTCAATTGCAAAGAGCGTTTTCTCTATAATTTCTTTTCTATTCCCTCTACTAGCAACAATTGCTTTATTAATAGTTTTATATCTCATAGGATGAATGTATTGAAAACTTAAATCTTCTAGTTCTTGATAAACACTATTTAAACCCAACCTATTTGCAATTGGTGCATATATGTCTGAAGTTTCCTGAGAAATCTCTCTTCTTTTAATTGGCTTCAAAGGTTCGAGAGTTTGCATATTATGTAATCTATCTGCTAATTTTATTAAAATAACCCTAACATCTTGTGACATAGCTAAAAGCATTCTTCTAAAATTCTCAGCCTGGGCTTCAGTATCATTTGCAAATTGAACTTTATCTAGCTTTGACAGCCCGTCAACTAATTTGGCAACTTGAGAACCAAATTTTTTCTTGATATCACTTGCTGTTGAAGGTGTATCTTCAACCACATCATGAAGTAATGCTGCTTGAATTGATGCTGCGTCCAAATGAAATTGTGATGCTATACAAGCTACTGATACTGGATGTGAAATATAATCTTCACCACCTATTCTTTTTTGACCAGTATGAGCCTTATCACTGTAGCGGTAAGCTTCCCAAATTTGTTCTATTTCTTTCTGAGGAAGATAAGCTTTTAATAATTTTGTAAGCTTTGAATTTTTTTTATCTGCGGGTAAAACTGGAGGAGTAACTTTTGATAGTTTTTCCGCCTTATTTTTTTGAGCGGTTTTTGCCATTTATTTAAAGTAATATCTAATAAAATTACCTATTTAAGAAGTACTCTTTTTAAGAATATCTGCACCAACTTTACCAGCTGCTATTTCTCTTAAAGCTAAAACAGAAGGTTTATCATTTCCTGTTGTTTCAATTAAAGGCTCAGCTCCATTTGCAAGCTGCCTAGATCTAAATGCAGCTACTAATGTTAACTGAAATCTATTAGGTATTTGTTCTAAACAATCATTAACGGTAATTCTTGCCATTTTTATTCCTCTTAATTTATTTTTTTAATTTATCGATCAAATTTTTATGATTTAGAATTTGATTCTTTGTTTTCAATTCTCTAGATTCTGATTTTTTGTTAACAATTTTATTAAGTTCTATTAAAGATTTTTCAAAATCGTCATTAATTGTAACATAATCAAATTTCTCTAAATGACTCATTTCATTTTTCGCAGCAGCAATTCTTAATTTTATATCCTCCTTACTATCCAACCCACGACTATTCAATCTTTCTTCCAAAGCATTAATTGAAGGGGGGATTACAAAAATACTTATAGCCTCTGGAAATATTTTTTTTATATTAAATGCTCCTTGGTAATCTATTTCCAAGATAATATCGTTACCTTTATTAAGTATCTCTAAAACAGTTAGTTTAGATGTTCCATAAAAAGATCCATGACATTTAGCTGTCTCTAAAAATTCGTCGTTCTTGGACATTTTTTTAAATTTATTTTCATCTACAAAAAAATAATCCTCACCTTCTATTTCACCATCTCTTGGCTTTCTAGTTGTAAAAGAAACAGAAACGTTTATTTTTGGATTATCAGCTATTAAAGCCTTAACTAATGAGGTTTTCCCTGCCCCAGATGCAGCAGTTATTATAAATAAATTTCCCTTTGATAATTTCATATATTTATTCTATATTTTGTATTTGTTCTCTTATTTGATCAATCAATACCTTTAAATCAATTGATATTTGAGAAATATCCTTTGATATTGATTTTGATCCCAAAGTATTTGCCTCTCTATTAAATTCCTGCATCAAAAAATCTATCTTCTTACCAACTGGCTCTGAATTATTTAATAACCTTTTTAATTCAGAAATATGAGCACCTAATCTATCTAATTCTTCTTGAACGTCGCCTTTTTGAATAAAGAATAAAAATTCTTGCTTTAAACGATCTTCATCAATATTTATTAATGCTGCCTTAAATTTATCATTAATTTTATTCTGATGTGACTTTATTGCTTTTGGTAAAATTTTATTCACTTTTAAAACTAATTTTTCAATTTGATTTAATTTATCTATTATAGTTTTTCTTATTTTTGAGCCTTCCCTTTTTCTATCTACTATCAATTCATTAAGAGCATTTTTGGTATGTTCTAGAATAATTTTTTCTAATTTCTTTATTTCATATTTATTTTTTTTACTGCCACTAAGTCTCATTAATTCAAGGGGATCAATTGGTTGCGGATGCTTAATTAGTGAAGATACTTTTTCAGAAGTTCTTATTAAACTTTTTATGTGTGTAAAATCTATCTTTTTAATATCAAAATCGCTCTCAATTGGCTTTAGAAACAATTTAAAATCAGTTTTTCCTCGACTTATATTTGTTAATATCTGGTTTCTTATTTTTGGCTCGATAATTTTTAAATCCTCACTCAACTTTAATTGAAGCTCAAAATAACGGCTATTTAAAGTTTTTATTTCAACTATTAAATTACCAAAATCAGTTTCATACTCTTTAAAAAAGAAACTTGTCATGCTTGAAATCATATTTACCTTTTAATTAAGTTTTAATCATTTTAACAATCTAATTTCAAATATGGTTATAAACATATGAAAACAACTTATATTTAAAGATACCAATAGATTATAATTAACTTTTAAGAACCAAATTTAGGAAAATACATGAGGTTATCACAAAGAGCTAATAACGAATTAAGACCAATTAAAATTATACAAAATTATACAAAACATGCTGAAGGTTCTGTTCTAATTAAATATGGTGATACTCACGTTTTGTGTACAGCGAGTGTTGAAGAAAATGTTCCCTCTTTTTTGAAAGGTAAAAATCAAGGATGGGTTACTGCAGAATATGGAATGTTGCCAAGATCAACATTAACAAGAATGTTACGAGAAGCTGCAAAAGGAAAACAATCTGGAAGAACACAAGAGATACAAAGATTAATTGGAAGAAGTTTAAGGTCAATTATTGATTTAAAAAAACTAGGGGAAATAACAATTCAAATTGATTGTGATGTTATACAAGCAGACGGCGGTACTCGAACTGCAAGCATTACAGGTGCATATGTAGCATTAAATGATGCTATTCAAAATATGATTAAAAAAGGAATTATAAAAGATTCACCAATTACTGACTCTGTAGCAGCAATTTCAATTGGAATAAAAGATTCAGAAATTCTCCTTGATTTAGATTATTTGGAAGATTCAACTTGTGACACTGATATGAATATAGTAATGACAGGCTCTAGTAAATTTATTGAAATCCAAGGAACAGCAGAAGGCGAAGCATTTACGAGAGAAGAAATGGATAATTTGATTGATATAGCAGAATCAGGAATTAAACAATTAACAAAAATACAAAATTCACTAATTTCTTAATTAAAAAATGAAAAAAATTGTCATAGCTACATCTAATAATAAAAAATTAAAAGAAATTGAATTTTTACTGTCTGATATTGAAATTGAAATAATTCCTCAATCTGATCTAGGTGTTGAATCTTGCGAAGAACCGTTTAACACATTTATTGAAAATGCTTTAGTAAAGGCAAGATTTGCATCAAAGAAAACTAACTTACCAGCAATAGCTGACGACTCAGGTCTTTGTGTTGAATCTCTAAATGGTCAGCCAGGTGTTTTATCAGCACGATTTGCAGGCGAGAAGAGAAGTGATGAAGATAATAATGATAAATTACTTAACAATTTAAAAGAAAAAAAGAATCGTCGGGCGCATTATTATTGCGCTATTGTTTTTTTAAGAAACTTTGAGGATCCTCAACCTATTATTACAGAAGGGATATGGCAAGGGGAAATTTTAAAAACAAGAAAAGGGAATAATGGTTTTGGTTATGACCCTATCTTTATGGATTACAAAACGGATTTATCAGCCGCAGAATTACCTACAAAATTAAAAAATAGAATCAGTCATCGTGCACAAGCTTTGCAAAAATTAAAACAAAAACTTAAAATACTTTTATGAAAAAAAAGAATAATGAATGGCCTATTTGGATTAGAGATGATAAGTCAATTGTCTCTTGTACTGAAAAAATTAAAGTTATGAAAGAAAACTTCGACGAACTAAAAATCATTGCTCAAGACGCTTTTGAAGATGGTTTATTAATGGAGGTTTCTGACGAACAATTAAAAAAAACACTTCATAAATTAATAGATGAGCTTCAAAATACAATCAAAAAAAATTAAATTAATCCTGGCTTGCCGCTGTGTTTAAAGAAAAAAATATTCCTCTTTCAATTTATGTTCATATCCCATGGTGCATTCATAAATGCCCATACTGTGATTTTAATTCCCATGAATTTAAAAAACAGGATATCAAGAATGATGAATCAATATATACCGAAGCTCTAGTTAAGCAATTAGAAAATACTAATATTAATAATTATAGAAAACCAATCAGCTCAATTTTTTTTGGGGGTGGGACTCCGAGTTTATTTAATCCTGAAACATTTAAGAAAATAATTACTAAAATTAAAGATAAATTTGAACTTAACAAAAATTGTGAAATTACAATAGAAGCAAATCCAGGGACACTTGATAAGGAATTTTTTTATGGCTACAAGGATGTTGGCATTAATAGAATGTCTTTAGGTATTCAAAGCTTTAATCAAAAACATTTAACAAAATTAGAAAGAATTCATGACCAACAAGAAGCAATTGAATCAGCTTCTCTTGCTTTGAAATTATTTGATAAAGTAAACATAGATCTTATGTTTGCATTGCCGCAACAAACAAAATTAGAACTAAGTGATGATATTAAAATGGCTATAGATCTTAATTCTTCACACATATCTTATTATCACCTTACAATTGAACCAAACACTACTTTTTATAAACATCCTCCTAAATTACCAACACATGATGAAAGTGCAGAATTATTTGATCTAGTTAACAAAAAATTAGTAAATAATGGCTTTTTACACTATGAAACTTCAGCCTATGCCAAAAAAAATAGCGAATGCAAACATAATTTAAATTATTGGAACTTTGGTGATTATATAGGCATTGGAGCTGGGGCCCACAGTAAAATTACAACTAATGATTCAATACGAAGATATGTTTGCCATAAAAATCCAAAGTATTATGTTTCTGAAGCTAGTAAAAATAATTATATTAATGACGAACAACTTCTTTCAACTAATGACCGTATATTTGAATTTATGATGAATGCGTTAAGAATTAACAATGGTTTCAAAACAAATATTTTTGAAGAGAGGACTAATTTACCTATTAAAAAAATTGAAAAAGAACTATCAATTGCAAAGGACAAAGAGCTTATAGAAGAAATTAATGGTAGGATTAAACCAACATTATTAGGACAACAATTTCTAAATGAACTTTTACAAATTTTTTTAAAGGACTAAAATCATGATGTTAAATAAAATTATTGATGACTACGTCGTTTCTGATCAAATTTCAGAAGAAGATGTCGAAAAATTAAAAAATGCAGGTTTTAAAACGATTTTTTGTAATCGTCCTGACAACGAAGAACAAAATCAAATAACAGTCAAAAGTATTCAAGATAAAGTCATAGAAAGTGGGCTTAATTTTGTTCACCAACCTGTAATCGGGGGTCAAATTTCGCAAGATGATATTGATCAATTTAGTGATTACTATGATGAGGCTGAAAAACCAATTTTTGCTTATTGTAGAACAGGCACAAGATCAAGTATGCTTTGGGCTTTGTCAGAATCTGGTAAAAGACCAATTGATGAAATATTACAATTAACTTCTGCAGCTGGATATAATCTAAATAATTTATTTAGATAATTTAATTCTAGATTTTTTAAGCGCTTTTTTAATTGAATTAAATCCTGTTGCACCAATATGCTTTCTTGATTCAATAGACCCCTTCAAATCTAAAGAATCAAAAACATCCTTAAGGATTAATTTACTAAATTTTTGCAAGTCTTTCAATTTAAAGTCAGATAAATCACATTTCTGATTAATCGCAAATTTAACTACTTTAGCTACAACACCATGAGCCTCTCTAAATGGCATGCCTTTTTTTACTAAATAATCAGCCAAATCTGTTGCAGTTGAATACCCCTTTATAGCTGCAGCTTCCATATTTTCTGGAAACACTGTCAATTTAGAAACCATTTCTCTAAAAATATCTAAAGTATCTGAAATCGTATCAGCTACATCAAAGGTTGGTTCTTTATCTTCTTGATTATCTTTATTGTAAGCAAGTGGTTGTGCCTTCATAAGTGTAAGCAAATTAACTAAATGTCCGTTAACTCTTCCAGTTTTTCCTCTGACTAATTCTGGAACATCAGGATTTTTTTTCTGGGGCATAATGCTCGAGCCAGTACAGAAACTATCTGAAATTTCAACATATTCAAAAAACGGACTTGACCACATAATTAATTCTTCAGACCATCTTGACAAATGAGTCATTAAAAGAGATGCGTTTGCATTAAATTCAATTAAAAAGTCCCTATCGGAAACTGCATCAAGAGAATTATCCATCACGCTCTCAAATTTGAGTAATTTTGCCACAAATTTTCTATCAATGGGGTAAGAAGTGCCAGCTAATGCAGCTGCCCCCAAAGGTAAAACATTTATTCTTTTTCTAGCTTCCTGAAATCTTAGTTTATCTCTCTCTAACATCTCACAATAAGCATGTAAATGATGCGCAAAACTTATAGGTTGAGCTACTTGCAAATGAGTTAAGCCAGGCATAATCGTCATTATATGATTATCAGCTAAAGATAAAGTTACTTTTTGTAAAGATTTAATCTGATCAATCGTGTTATCTACTACATCCCTTAAATATAATCTCATATCAGTAGCAACCTGATCATTTCTTGACCTACCTGTATGGAGTTTTTTTCCCGATATTCCAATTATTTGAGTTAGTCTGTTTTCTATATTTAAGTGAACGTCTTCTTGCTCAATAGACCATTTAAATTTTTGTGCAATAATTTCTTTTCTTACTTGATTCAACCCTTTTTTAATTAATCTTAAATCAGCAGCTGAAATTATTTTTTGTTTTTTTAACATTTCTGCGTGCGCAAGAGATCCTTCAATATCAAATATCGCCAATCTTTTGTCAAAATTAACTGATGCTGTATATCTTTGCACTTTATTATTTGCTGGTTCAGAAAATCTTGGTGACCATTTTTTTGTAATTTTTTTCATATTTTTTTGTTTTTTATTCATTAATTCAATGAATTATATATGAAAATTACCAATCACATGATTAATCTATGAATAGTCTCTGTGCTAAAATCTACAAATTATGACAATTAAAACTATTACAATTGCATCTAGAGAAAGTCCACTCGCCATATGGCAAGCAGAGCACATAAAATCTAAAATTAAAATCCTTTATCCAGATGTAAAAATTCAAATTAAAAGGTTTAAAACCCAAGGAGACAAGTTATTAGATCAATCTTTAGCGACTATTGGTGGTAAAGGTCTCTTCATCAAGGAACTAGAAGAGGCTTTATTGGAAAAAAAAGCTGATATAGCCGTTCATTCCATGAAGGATTTACCGATGGATATTCCTGATGAGTTTCAACTAATAGCAATCACCGAGAGAAGTGACCCAAGAGACGCATTTGTTTCAAATGATTTTGATTCTTTAGCCGAAATGCCTAAAGGATCAATAGTTGGAACCTCAAGCCTTAGAAGGCAAAGTCAAATTAAAGCAAAATATCCTAATTTAATTATTGAGCCATTGAGAGGAAATTTACAAACGCGTTTAAACAAATTAGATAAAAAACAATATGGAGCAATCATACTAGCTGCTGCAGGTCTTTTACGTCTAGGACTTAAAAAACGTATTAAGACATATTTAGGAACTGAAATTAGTATACCTTCTGCAGGACAAGGAGCTCTCGGTATTGAAGTCCTCTCAGGAAATGAAGAATTAAATAAATTACTTAAAGCTCTAAACGATATTGACACTTCAAGATGTGTTTTAGCGGAAAGAATAGTTAGTCGTTCCCTTGCAGGTAGTTGTACAGTTCCGTTAGGAGCATATGCATCGATATCTGAAAATAATTTAATTATTCAAGGATTTGTGGCTTTGCCTGATGGGTCAAAAATTATTCGTGCTGAAAGTATGGGGGAAAAGTCAGAATTTTATAAAATTGGAAAAACTTTAAGTCAGCTTCTCATTGATAAAGGAGCAAAAGAAATTCTTTCAAAAATATGAATGAAAAATTAACAAAAAAGAATATTGCCCTAATATCTACTAGGCCTTATGAAAAAAATATTGATTTATTCAAAAAACTCAAAAATAAAAATATTTTATTATTAAACCATCCTTTAACTGAAATAAAACCTCTCCAGAATTATGCCAAGTTTGATTTAATCCTAAGTAATTTAAATAACTACCAACATATTATTTTTATAAGTACTAACGCTGTTAATTTTTTTGCAACCCGCCTTAAAATTCTTCAAATAAAATTACCTACAAATATTATTTATTCTAGTATAGGGCCTAAGACTAAAGAAGTGCTTAAAAATAATTTTAATATTAATGTCTATTGTCCAAATGAAGATTACGACTCTGAACATTTAATTAAAAATAAAATCTTTAATAAGCTGCAAGGAAAAAAGATTTTAATCGTTCGTGGAACAAATGGTCGTGAAACTTTAAAGCATATGCTTGAAGAAAAAGGCGCCAAAGTTGATTATGGGGAATGTTATATTAGAAATTATCTAACTATAGAACAAGAAAAATTAAACCAAGAGCTTAAAAATTGTACTGCTATATTTATATTAATTTCCAGCTATGGCAGTGCATGGCAACTTAACCAATCTCCTGGTCAGTGGATAGGTGACTATAAAACAAAATTTATCATAAACCATAAAAAAATTAATTTTCTTCTAAGAAGCGGTAACTACGGATCTCGCTTAGATGACGTGATTATTACAAAAGATTTAAGTGCAAAATCATTATTAGATATAATTCAGGCAAATTAATTATTTTTTTGGTTTATCAAATGGAAAACCATCAGCAAAAAAATGATCTTCTGTTAAACCTTTTTTTATAAAAGACTCAAAAGCAGTTTTTACTAGTCCCGGAGTTCCGCAACAATATACTTGAACATCTGCAAGGGTTGAAAAATCTTCTAAAACCACTTCGTGAACCAAACCAATCCTTAATTGCTTATTATATTCAGATTTATTTTCAGAAACTGGAATATAATTAAAGTCCTTGTTCTCTTTTGACCATCTAAAAGGAAGGTCATTCATATATAAATCCTCTAATTTATTCACTCCTCTATATAAATATGTAGGTCTTTTAATTTTCTTGAAGATCATATCTTCAATGATAGACTTTATAGGAGCAAATCCTGTTCCGCCTGCAACAAAAATTATAGGTTTATCGCTTTCCCTTAAGTAAAATTCGCCAATTGGTATTTCAATTCGATGAATAGATTTTTCTTGCATTTTTTCAAAAACAAATTGAGTAAATTTACCTTCTTTGATAAGTTTTAAATGAAGCTCCAATAAGTTTTCATGGGGCGGATTAGCCAACGAAAACGCTCTTCTAGAATCGTCATCCATAATAAATTCTAAATATTGTCCTGCTCTAAATTTTAATATCTCATTATCTTGAAGTTTTAGAATCATTTTAATAATATCTTCATTCAATTTTTCTACTGACTCAACTCTAACTGAAATTTCTCTCACTTCACCCACTGCATCTCCTCCATTTTCATCTCCTCTTATATTAATTTCTATGTCTTCAGTAGCTAATGCTTTACAACATAAAATTAAACCATCTAATTTTTCTTCTTCTGTTAGCGCTGACTCTTGATAACCTTCAAGCATTACATTCCCATTTATAAGCTCTCCTTTACATGCTCCGCACATACCGTCACCACAGCCAAAAGGAATAGTAATACCAGCAATTGTAGCTGCCTCTAAAATTGTTTGGCTCGGCTTAATTTGAAACGTTTTTCCTGAAGATTTTAAAGTTACTCTATACGACATATTCTATTCTGGGTCATCTTCGCGACGATATTCGCCTTCAATAATGTCCCCTTTGTTTGCTTTATTTTTTTTATTAACTGGATCTTTATTTTCAAAAGGATTACTTTCTGTTTGCTCTTGTCTTTTAGTATCTTCTTGGATTGGAATTAATAATAATATAATAGCGATAATATCAGTAAATATTCCAGGAAATAGAAATAACCCCCCTGCCATTAAATTTTTTGCCGCCCCTAGTATTAAAGCAATTGGATTTCCACGGTGAGCCATAACACTCATTAGCCTTGATAAAACCAAAGTTTTTTCTTCCTGAATAAGTCGCCAACCTAATATCACCATCACTATCAAATATAATAAAAACCACCAACCATAAAGTGATCCAAATCTAAAAATACCCCAGATTTCAGCAAATGGTAAAAGAATTAAACAAAAAAGAAGAATCGAACGCATAAGTAATAGGTTATGATATTTACTATTTAAATTAAATATAGACTTTTAATAATACTATAATTATAGACTTATTAAGAATCTTAAAAAAATGAAACAACGATTAAATCTATTTTTATTTACTTTTATATCCTTACTTTTTTGCTTTCAGGCACTTGCTGATAGTCAAAATCAATCTTTATACAATAAAAAAAATGATTTTTTACCTGCCGATAAAGCATTTAAATTTCAAATTTATAATTTGAAAGAGTTAAAAGAACTAGAAGTAATATTTGATATTGCTCCGACTTATTATTTGTATAAATCTAAAATAGATATAATCACAGATCCTTTTCTAAATTTAAGTAAAGATTTTGAGAATGGCAAAATTAAAGAAGATGAATTTTTTGGAAAACAAGAAGTTTTCTATAATTCAACAAAAATTAAATTTATTGCCCAAAAATCACTCTCGAAAAATCATAAAATTATTATTAAATATCAAGGCTGCAGCGAAAAAGGACTCTGTTATCCACCAATTTCAAAAACAATCTCATTAAATCAAATTAATAATAACTATAATAAAATAGAATTTTCAGAAACTGATGTGCTTGTTTCTAAAATATCTAATCAAAATTTTATTTTAACTTTAATAGGTTTTTTCTTTTCGGGGCTCTTATTATCACTTACCCCATGTGTGCTTCCAATGTTACCAATACTATCTGGAATTATTATTGCTTCAAATCCAAAGAAATCACTCCCTTTAACTCTTAGCTATGTTGCTGGAGTAACGTTTACTTATTCACTCCTAGGAATTATTGCAGGAATGACAGGTACATTACTTTCTTCAAGTCTTCAAAACACAAATTTTATTATATTTGCTGGTTTTTTATATTTTGTATTTGCTCTGGCTATGTTCGGTATATTCGAGATTACTATGCCATCAAATTTACAGAACAAACTAGAAAATGTTTTACAAAAATTTAAAATAGATAAGTCTATTAATGTCTTTGTACTTGGACTTATTTCTGCATTGATTCTTAGTCCATGTGTCGCGCCTCCATTAGCAGCAGCAATTCTTTATATAGGAAAATCAAGTGATTTTATTCTTGGAGGAACCTCGCTTTTTTCTATGAGCCTTGGTATGTGTGTGCCTTTATTAGCTATAGGTATTTTTTCAATAAAAATTATTCCTAAACCAGGTCCATGGATGATAAATATAAAAAAATTATTAGGGTGTGTGTTATTGGCAATGACTATATATATTATCCGGCCATTACTTTCTGAATTAATATTTTTTTCAAGCTTATTTTTAATATTCTTAGTTTCTAGTTTTTATTTTATTTGGTTTAACCAAAAAATTAAAAAGTTAAACAAAATAATTTTGAGTATCATAAGTTTAGCTGTAGTAGTTTTATTCAATGATCAAACAAAATCTATATCAATAAATTCTAGTGATGAACAAAGTGAAAAAGTTCATCATCAACCATTTACCAATATAAATAATTTAAGCGATCTTAAAAATTTACTTAATGATTCAAGTAAAAAACCAATTATGTTGGATTTTTATGCTGACTGGTGCATAGCTTGTTTAGAATATGAGAAATTTACATTTTCTGATCCAGATATAATTAAATTAATGGAAAGCTTTGAATTAATACAAGTCGATGTAACTCAAAACACAAATGAGCATCAAATACTTCTTAAAGAATTTGATCTTTTTGGTCCTCCAGGAATTATATTTTTTAATTCAAAAGGAAATGAAATAAAACCACTAAGAACCATTGGCTTTAAAAATGCGAAAGATTTTTCTAAAATTCTTGTTAGAGCAAACAAATGAATAAACTAAAAATTATATTAATATTTGTATTTATAGGCGCTATAAGTATTATTGGTGGGGCTTACTTTAAAATGAATTCAATAACATCACATGAAAATTTTGAAACTAAAATCTTTTATAGCGCAATTACAAAAAATATAAATAACAAAAATGTTGCATTATCTAAATTTAAAGAAAAATGGTTATTAATAAATTTCTGGGCAACGTGGTGCGCACCATGTAGAGAAGAAATACCTGATCTAAATCACCTATTTAATGAAAACAAAAAAATTAATTTGATTGGAATTGCAATTGATGAAATTGAGGATGTGAAGAAATTCCTAATTGAAACGCCAATAAATTATGAATCATTGATTTTGAGCGATATGAAAGGAGTAGAAATTTCGAAATCACTAGGAAATGATAAAGGCGTTCTTCCCTTTACAGTCTTAATAAATCCAAATGGAGAAGTACAAAATACTTTTTATGGGAAATTGGATATGACAACTTTAAAAAGATATTTATTAGATACTGTTAAATAAAAATACATTAAGATACATTAAAATGTAGACAAAAGTCCTTATTTTCGTCAAAATCACTCTTCGATTGTAATTTATTAATTTAATTTAAATTATGAAAATAAAAAATATTACTGTTATTCACGGTCCAAACTTGAACTTACTTGGCCAACGTGAACCAGATCACTATGGAAATCAAACACTTGATGAAATTGATGATGTTCTTTCAAAGGAAGCAGATAAATTAAATCTCAATATTAGTTTTTATCAAAGCAATAGTGAAGCAGAAATTGTAAATAAAATTCAATCTTTAAAAAGTGATTTCATAATTATAAATCCAGCTGCTTTTACTCATAGTTCAGTTTCTATTAGAGATGCACTTGCTGCTATGAAGATTCCATTTATTGAAGTTCACATTTCAAATGTATTTTCTCGAGAAGATTTTAGAAAAGAATCTTTTTTCTCTGATATTGCTATTGGCGTGATAAGCGGTTTAGGATCAGAGGGCTATTGTGCTGCTTTAAACTATGTAGCTAAATTAAATAAGTAAGAGGTATCTATGGATCTAAGAAAATTAAAAAAATTAATTGATTTAGTTGAAGAATCAGGAATATCTGAATTAGAGCTAACGGAAGGTGAGGAAAAAGTTAAGATTTGCAGAAGTAATTCACAAGAGCCTCAACCACAAATAATTCATACTCAACCTAAAGAATCGAATACTATCCAACCACCTAAATCCAAAGAAAAATCAATTTCAACAGAAGAAAATAAAGATTTATCTAGAAAAGAAAAAACTATTGATTCACCTATGGTAGGAACCTTTTATAGAGCAGCATCTCCAGATGCAGCACCTTTTATTGATATTGGAACAACAGTTAAAAAAGGTGACATATTATGCATTGTTGAAGCTATGAAACTTCTCAATGAAATCGAGTGTGATCAGGATGGAACAATTGAAAAAATTCTTGTTGAAAACGGCCAACCTGTTGAATTTGGCGAGCCACTATTCGTTATTGGATAAAAAATAATCTATGTTTGATAAAATTTTAATCGCTAATCGTGGCGAGATTGCGCTAAGAATATTACGTGCATGTAAAGAGATGGGCATTAAAACTGTCACTGTTCATTCTCAAGCTGACGCTGAAGCCAAATATGTTGCTTTATCAGATGAATCTGTTTGTATTGGGCCAGCGCCATCAAATTTAAGCTACTTAAACATACAAGCAATTATAAGTGCGGCCGAAGTTACAGATGCCCAAGCAATTCATCCAGGTTATGGATTTTTATCTGAAAGTGCAGATTTTGCAGAACGTGTCGAAAAAAGTGGTTTCACTTTTATCGGCCCTCGATCTGAGACGATAAGGCTTATGGGTGATAAAGTTAGCGCCAAAGAAGCCATGAAAAAAGCTGGCGTTCCTTGTGTTCCCGGTTCGGATGGAGCCCTAACAGATAATGCATCAGATATATTAACTGAGGCAAGAAAGATTGGATACCCAGTTATTATAAAGGCTGCTGGTGGAGGTGGTGGAAGAGGTATGCGAGTGGTTCATACTGAAGCAGCTCTATTAAATTCAGTAGCTATGACAAAGAGTGAAGCTCAAGCTGCGTTTGGTAACTCAGTTGTCTACATGGAAAAATTCCTTGAAAAACCTCGACATATCGAAGTTCAAGTTCTCTCAGACCAACATAAAAATGCAGTTCATTTATTGGAAAGAGACTGTTCACTTCAGCGCAGACATCAAAAAATTATCGAAGAAGCGCCTGCACCTAATATTCCTGAAAGACCAAAAACAAAACTTGCAGTAAGGTGTGCAGATGCTTGTAAAAAAATTAATTATGTTGGGGCAGGCACTTTTGAATTTCTTTACCAAGATGGAGAATATTATTTTATTGAAATGAATACAAGACTTCAGGTTGAACACCCCGTAACAGAATCAATAACTGGTATAGATCTTGTTCAAGAACAAATTAAAATTGCTTTTGGAGAAAAATTATCTTTTAAGCAAAAAAATATAGAAGCGAATGGACATTCAATTGAATGTCGAATTAATGCTGAAGATCCTTATAATTTTATACCATCACCTGGAACAATTACTCGTTTTCATTTGCCTGGAGGGCCAGGGATAAGAGTAGATACTCATGCATATGGTGGATATAAAGTCCCAGCTCATTATGATTCCATGATTGGCAAACTTATTGCTTCTGGTAAGGATAGGGAACAAGCTATCGCTAGAATGAGAATCGCTTTATCTGAAATTGCTATTGAAGGTATTAAAACAAATATTCCTCTACATTTAGACCTAATGAATGATTTAGCCTACAAAGACGGTGGGGTTAGTATTCACTATTTAGAAAAAAAACTTGGTATTAAGTCATAAACAATGCCTTGGACAAACCTCAACATTCAAGCAATAAAAAAAAATGTTGATTCAATTAGTGACTACCTAACAAAGCTCGGGGCAATTTCTACTTCAATTGTGGATACAAACCTTAACAAAAGTAACGAGGAATTAATATTTTGTGAACCAAATAATAAATCTCATGAATATTGGAAAAATAATACCATAACAGCTTTATTTGAGACAAAGATTGATATTGAATTAGTAAAAGTAGCATTACAAAATAAATTTAGCGATGAAAATTTATCTTTTCATACTTCAATTGTTCAGGATCAAGACTGGGTTAAATTAATAAAGTCTCAATTTTTTCCAATAAAAATTCATAAAAAATTATGGGTAATACCAACCTGGCATAAAATTCAAGATAAAAAAGCAATAAATCTATTTTTAGATCCTGGCCTAGCTTTTGGAACTGGAGCTCATCCAACTACTCATCTTTGTCTATCCTGGTTACTAAATAATGTAAATGAAAATAATACTGTTTTAGATTATGGATGTGGCTCTGGTATTTTAAGCATCGCATCAAAAAAATTAGGGGCTAAAGAAGTTTTTGGAGTAGATATTGATACAAAAGCTATTGAAGCAAGTCAAGAGAACGCAAAAAAAAATAATGTAGAAATATTTTGGAGTAATAGTCAAAACAAAAAAAACTTTAAAGTTGATATTGTAGTTGCTAATATTTTATCAAGCGCTCTTATTGTTCTCGCTCCGGTATTAGCTAGTTTCTGTAAAACTGATGGAGAGATTGCTCTTTCTGGCATATTAAAACCGCAAGAAAAACTAGTAAAAAAAGTTTACAGTAAATGGTTTGACATTAAACCATCGACAACTAAAGAAGGTTGGGTTATGGTAATTGGAACAAAACGTTAACTTATATTACAAACATATATTTTAAAGACATATAATTTATTTAATGAATAAGGTTATAAAATTATTATTTATAGTTCTTGTTGTAAGTGGGTGCTCAACAAATCTTGCACAAGAAGTGCAATATCCTGCTCCACATAATGACTTCACAGGCAGAACTGTAGATAAGTATTATGGAGGGGAAGACTCTAACGCTTTTATGATTAGGACTTGTAAAATATATGGGGGGCTTAACCAAGATAGCATAAATGAATCGGGCTCTGATTTTATAATGCAAGATATATATGAATTTAAATGTAACTACTCTGGAAAAATCAAAGAAGAATTAAATATTGATGGCAAATCATCTAAAAGATTAAGTGGGGCTGTTGCAAAAATTAAATGTGAACGATTAGGATTTACTATTGGAACTCCAAGTTTTACGAAATGTATGCAAGAATTAACGCAATGATAGTAAATTTATTTTTTAAACAAAATTCTAAAATTTTATTTTTTTTCATTGTTATTTTTTATAGTTGTAATCTAATTGCTATACAAAAAACAGTTACATACAAATGCACAGGCCTAAGTGAATTTGAACTAATTGGCTCTTCCGGAAAAAAAGAAGAAGTGAAATCTATAGAATATAAATTTATTGAAGGAGTTCTTCATGATTTAAACAATATTGAATGTAATTGGGAAAATAATATGATTAAATGTGAATCAAATTTTTTAAACATACGTAACTTAACTATTAATTTGAAAAATAATGAAATTTCTGACTATATTTCTGGAAATAAAGGATTTGGTGTTTATGTTGAAAATTTTAAAGGTAAATGTAAAAAAAAATGATCACCGTTTCTAAAATTAATGAAGAAATTTATGAAGTTACTGTAAAAAAAGAATCGGCAACCACACATAAGGTTAAATTATCTGAAAAGGTGTATATAGATTTAACTAAATCCAAAATAACTAAAATTGAGCTAATAAAAAATTCATTTGAATTTTTATTAGAAAGGGAATCCAACCAATCAATTTTAAGAGAATTTGATTTAGAAATTATAGAAAATTATTTTCCAGAATATCCCTCAATAATTAAAAATATTTAAACGAATTTCCTGAACTCTTATTAAAAGTCTTAGTCTGTTAAAGATATATTTATTGGAGATTAATATGTCGAACCAATTATTATTATTATTATTACTACTTTACACTTTTATAGCTAATTCTGAGTCAGTAAATCCTAATATCCACAAAGAAATATTTGAAAATGGAAATCCAAAATATGAAATTTCTTATAAAAATAAATTAAAGCATGGCAAAGAAATTTTTTGGTATGAATCAGGCAATAAAAAAATGCAAAGTCATTTTGTAAATGGAGTTGAAAACGGTTCTTGGAAACAATGGTATGAAAATGGCCAGATAAAATTAGAAGTTGTCTATAAAAATGGAAAAGAAAATGGTTTTTGGAAACAATGGTATGAAAATGGTCAAGTTAAATCTGAAGTTAAATTTATTGACGGAATTAAAGAAGGAACAGAAACTATTTGGAATAAAAATGGGACTGTTCGTTCCAAAGATCAATATATAAATGGTAAAGTAATAAAATAGAATTTTAAGGATTCAAAATGATTAAAGCATATGCGGCAATGAGTGCTGGAAATCCCCTTGAACTATTTGAATACGAAGCTCAACCGCTTAAGCCAAATGAAGTTAATATTAAAGTAGAAACGTGTGGCATTTGCCATAGTGATATTAGCGCGATAGATAATAGCTGGGGGAAATCTAAATATCCTATGGTTGCCGGTCATGAAATTATTGGAAATATAATTGAAATAGGTAAGGATGTTTCATTGCATAAAATTGGTGATCGTGTTGGCTTAGGATGGCATTCTGGATATTGTAATACCTGTGAATATTGTGAAGCAGAAGATCATAATTTTTGCAGTTCCACAAATAAAACTGTTTATAGTCAATACGGTGGATTTGCGGAACAAGTTACCGCTGAAGAAGTCAGTGTTATTCCAATTCCAAATGAATTAAATCATGAGAAGGCCGGTCCACTATTATGCGGAGGTATAACTGTTTTTACTCCAATGGTTGAATTTAATATTACCAAAAGGCATAAAGTTGGAATTATTGGTATCGGGGGATTAGGGCATTTAGCAATAAAACTATATAAAGCTTTAGGTTGCTATGTAACTGCATTTACCAGTTCAGATGATAAAGATGACCTACTCGAGTCATTAGGAACAGATGAAATAATTTCATCTACAGATAAATCCCAAATAAAATCCTTAAGTCCTCAATTTGATTTACTTATTTCAACCGTAAATATTAAATTAGATTGGAATTTGTTTCTAAGTATTCTTAAACCAAGGGGTCGACTGCATTTTGTTGGAGCCGTTCTTGATCCTATAGAAAGTTCTGTTTTTTTCCTTATGGGTGGTCGAAAATCAATTTCAGGTTCACCAGTAGGTAGTCCAAAAAATATTAAAAAAATGTTAAATTTTTGCGCAAAACATAATATCTACCCTATAGTTGAAAATTTTAAATTTGAACAAATTAATGATGCGATAAAAAAGTTACGTGATAATAAAATTAGATTCAGAGCTGTCTTAAGCTGGAAATAATGGCTAACTATAATGTCAGTGGTTTAATTACACTTGCAGAACTTGCAAATTCAAATAAAAATTTCTGGTATGTTTATATTCTTAAATGCTCAGACGATACATACTACACTGGTATAACCAAGAATATCAAACGTCGAATTCATGAACATGAGATAAATAAAGGAGCAAAATATACTAAAGGAAGAGGGCCTTTCTCCTTAGTCTATCAATACAAATGTAAAGATAGAAAAGAAGCTAGTCAAAAAGAATATGCTATAAAAAAATTACCATTGATAAAAAAAGAAGCTCTCATTGCTAGTACCAACTGATGTATTTTAATGAGATTGCTTTATTTTTAAATACATATATACTTCGCTCACGAAAGATTGCCTTTATTGTTCATATTGCCAGTCTTATGATTTTATCAATATAAGGATAACTTTTGTCTTTTGAAACTTTCAAATTTACTGCAGAAATAAATAAAGCTATTTCTGAAGTAGGCTATAAAAAACCTACAGAAATCCAAGAAAAATCAATTCCACAAATTATTAAAAAAAAAGATATCTTAGCATCTGCTCAAACAGGAACCGGTAAAACTGCTGCATTTGTTCTACCTATTTTAGAGTTATTAATAAAAGATAATAATAAAGTTAAAGGGCCACGTGTATTAATTGTTAGTCCAACTAGGGAGCTTGCGAGTCAAATTACCGATAGCATAAAAAAATATGCGCGCTTTATTCGCATTAATTCAGTAACTGTAACTGGAGGAATATCATATACTTTGCAAAATAAACTTCTTTCAAAACCAGTAGATATTTTAATTGCTACTCCGGGTCGTTTACTTGACTTATTTAAACAAAAAAAAATTAAATTTAATGATACTAAAATAATGGTTTTAGATGAAGCAGACAAAATGTTAGATATGGGTTTTATTCCTGATATACGTAAAATTTTTAATGCCACATCAAAACAACAACAAATGTTGATGTTTTCTGCTACTTTAGATAATTCTGTTTCTAAAATTGCTTCTGAATTCCTTAAAAATCCAATTACAATTTCTGTTAAACCCGAAATTAAGGGTCATATCAATATTGATCAATCTTTATATTTTGTTGATAATCAATTTCATAAACAACAATTACTTAAGCATTTTCTTTCTAATAAAAATTTAAAGCAAGCTATTATTTTTACTGCTACCAAAAGACAAGCAGATAAGCTTACTGATGATTTATACCACGCAGATTTCAGAATTGCAGCATTACATGGAGACATGTCTCAAGGTTCAAGATCGAAAACTATAAATCGTTTTAAAAAAAATCAAATAAAAGTTCTTATTGCAACTGATTTAGCTTCTAGAGGAATTGATGTAAAAGATATTACACATGTTTTTAATTATGACATGCCAAGATTTTCTGAAGACTATATACACAGAATAGGTAGAACTGGTCGAGCAAATAAAAAAGGGTATGCCATAAGTTTTGTCTCTTCATCTGATAAGGAATATTTAAGAAAAATTGAACGTTTCACTAAAATAAAAATTGTATCAAAAGTTGTAACTGGTATGGAGCCAACAAAAAGTCCAGAAAATAAAACTGAGAATGATAAAAAGAATAAAAGTTTTTTTAAAAAATCTAAAAAGAAGTTTAAAAATAAATTAAATGCAAAAAAACGAATGAAACGAAATTTAAATAAAAAAAAATCTATTCAATCTAGAGATGTAAGATCAGCTATTGAATAAATTCCAGTAGGCCGATCTTTCTCTTTTTTCCATGCTTTTTTCTTAACAATGCAACATCGATCACGATTTATGTCAGAAACTCCGAATTTTAATTTTGCATTTGGAATTATTCTATAAATATGTCTTTCTACCCCGTCAATTGTTTCAGGTGCATCATCATGCTTACAAAAAACTAGAACTTTTTCTTTTTTATTTCCAGTTTGTCTCACACAAACTAAATCATCTCTCCCAATCTCTTTTAAATATTTTTCTAATCTATTTAAATCATCATTAGTTATAGGTTGCATTTTAAATAAACTAATTCTTTTTATTAATGATATTGCATTAGCGTGTAACTTTTGTTTATTTAATAATTGAGGTATAAATCTTGTTACCCAAACTTCTCGCTCTTTTGAGTCTTTAAGATTTTTGACAATCTGTTCAACAGGATATTTTGATAGAATTGGTGGACGCATATTTTGCTTATTTATATAAAGTTAAATATTAACAATATCTCAATGAATATAACACTACTTAATGTTAAATTTAGTATATTATTTTGAATCTTTATTAAGATAACTTATCCTATTATTATGGCTTATTTAATTAAAATATTAATAGCAGTTTCTATTATTGTTATCGCTTCTGAATTAAGCAAGAAAAATACTTCTTTTGCAGCAATTCTATTAGGTCTACCTATTGTTTTATTTACATCTTTTACATTTATTTGGGAAGAATCTAAGGATATTAATAAGATTACTTTATTAACACAAGAAACAGTAATAATTCTTCTAGCTGGAATTCCTTTCTTATTTCTACTTACATGGCTTTTAAAAAATGGATTTAATTATTACTTTTCTCTTGGATCTGCATGTGCAGGAATTATTTTAGTTACATTATTAATTCAAAAATTTATTCTGCAATAAAAAAGGGCTCTAAAAGAGCCCTTTTAAAATTTCTATTTAAATACTAAGACTATTTACGTGATTTCCAAATAGAATATAGTACCCATAATGCTACTAATCCAATAAGACCTTGGCTACCAAGTGTATCTAAGATACCTGATACATTTCCAATAACGTCGGTTGATCCAAGAAATGGTACATTTGCTGATCCCATTAAGATTTGTAGTGCAATTGCTAATGCAGCAAGGCTAATTGCAGTTTCTGCAAGACCAGCTGACCACTTTCTAATAGTTCCTAATATATCCATTCTTATTTCTCCTGTTGTAAAAAAAAAGTTTAAACTTTCACCTCTTTAAACTTGTTAGAATTATAACGTTTTTTTGCACTTTAAAATACTATATATTGAGAATTTTTTTTATAATTTACTATATATTGTATTTATAGTATATAATTTTAAGTTCCCTCCAATACAATACATTTATGCTTTATTTAAAAATTTTTTGAGATTTTTTTTCTAAAATTTTCATATGCTTTATGCAAAATATAAAACCAAACTCCATTGATACATGGCTCAACAATTGCATCTACTGCAGCAAGATCTAAACTAGCACCTGTAATTAAATAATTACAAGTCATAGCGATAACTATGTGGCCTAAAGTATAGATTATTGCAAGCGTAATACTGGAATGACTTACTATATTTTTTAATAAATTATAAATTCCACTTCTAAACTCAGTCATAAACAACTTATTCCTTGTTAAAGTTTATTTAAATTATAAATGATAATGAGAATCATTTACATTTATTAATAATTATTTTTTTGATATCGAGTAAATTTCTATAATATCTTTTATTTGATTTAATACTGAAGTGTCACCTTGAGCATATTGCTCTGCCATCATAAACAATTTACTAAATAAAATTTCCCCATCAACTTCTTTATAAAGTTTAAAACTTTTTGAATTATCTATTTCCTTATTCCAAGCTTCTCTGACTTTTCTCCAAAAATTATTAGTATTATCCCAATAATCTTCTCCTGCTTTCCAATCAAAATCTTTTATCCTTTCATATCTTGCAATACCTATTTCTTTAGCAAGAACTTTATAATTATCATTTAATACAACTTTTTTATTATTTTGTTCATGAACCCAGCCGGTTGGAGTAATTGTTTGTATGTTATTTCCTATCATCACATCATAATCGTCTCTGATGGAAAATTCTCTTCTAGGTAAAGGCCTCCATGTTTCTTCACTAACCCATGAGGAAAAATTTTCTGAATGAGACCATTTGCCATAACTTTGATATCTGGGTGTGTCATCAACTTGATATGCAGATTGTGACCATGTACCTCTTTTTTTTGCCCATGGAATATTTTCTTTCTTCCATGTTTCATTTCCAGTAAAAATATTAATTTTACTATCTTCATAATGCCAATCTTGCCTCCAGTGTTTCATTACGACTGGATCTGAAATAGAGCCATCATCTTGTTTAAAATACATAACAATAATATGCTGAAGACTTATAAAATCTTTCTGATCATCTACTACTTCAACAAATTCAGTAGCCCAAGATTGATAAGGTTGTTTTGGTTGATAATTTTCAACAAACCCCATAGTTTCCATAAAATCAAAATATACTCTATATTTTCCTTGCATAGCTAAAATTGCCAACCTATCTTTTTCAAACTTAGTTAAATCTGGATTTTGGAGTTGGATCCAAAAATCACTAGCCTGATTATCTAGATTTACTTTTGGACCAGTTGTTGTCCCACCTCTTGGAGTTTTTAAACTAGAATCATCTAAATGAGTCCACCCAAAAACATAATCTAATTCTTTCGAATATGTAT
>JAOMCC010000007.1 GCA_028344855.1 Nitrosomonadales bacterium
ACTAATTCTTGATTGTCATTGAAAATAGGTTCTTGGGCAGTAAATCCTGGATAAATTTCAATACCGAGATTCTCTGCTTCCTTTGTAAGCCAAACACATAGCTCACCTAAACTAACTATGTAGTTTTGTTTGTTACTCATAATAGGAGGCATAAGCCAGTGAGGTATTTTTAAATTTCTTTTTTTACTAAATAAATTAAATATGTCTTTAGTAACTATAGTATTGAGCGGCGCTCCCTTCTCTTTCCAATCAGGAATTAGTTCTGATAATGCAACTGGATCGATAACAGCCCCTGATAAAATATGAGAACCAACCTCAGGACCTTTTTCGACAAGACAAACACTTATCTCTTTATTTTCTCTAGTTGCAATTTGTTTAATTTTTATAGCCGCAGAAAGACCTGCTGGCCCTCCGCCAACTATTAAAACATCATATTTCATTACATCTCGTTCAATTGTCATAAATTTGTCACGCAATTAAAGGTAAGTCGATTTGATCGCTACTTTCCAAACCTTCAGTCATATCTCTACACATTTTTAAAAACTTTTTCATACCATTAGTTTGATATTTACTTTTTGGCCATAAGAAATAGAAATAACGATTTAATTGAATATTTTTAACATCTAAAGGAACTAGACTCCCCCTTCGAAATGCATCTTTCAAGGCGAGTTTGGAAATGCAACCAATCCCAATACCTGATTCAACTGCACGTTTAATTGCTTCGGTATGTTCTAATTCAAGCCTTATATTCATATTCTTTTCATTAACACCAAAAACTTGATCAAATGTCTCACGAGTACCTGATCCTTTTTCCCTTAAAATCCAAACTTGTTTAATTAGTTTATTGATACTAATATTTTTTTCTCTCGTAAGTGGGTGATCGGGAGCGCTAAAGATTACAAGTTCATCAGCTATCCATGGTTGGACTTCAAGATCTGGATGATCACAATCCCCCTCTATCATGCCTAAATCTAACTCATGATTTACAATTTGTTGAACAATATTCTTGGTATTATGAACTTGCAATTTTATATTACTATCCGGATATGTTTGTAAAAATTTTGCAACTAGTAAGTTAGCTAGATAGTTTCCAATAGTTAAAGTTGCACCAATATGCATTTCTCCGAATCCTGCGAGAGCTGATAGTTCAGATTCAATTTCTTTTGCTCTATCAAGTAACTCTATTGCTTTTGGTAATAATTTCTTACCTGAATCATTAATACTTAAAGATCTACCAACACGATCAAATAATTGCAAGCCAAATTGTCGTTCAAATTCACCAAGAGATGAGCTGGTTGCTGATTGTGACAGACACAATAATTTAGAAGCTTTAGAAACATTATCTAATCTACTTACAGTTACAAATATTTCTAATTGTCTTAATGTGTATCTCATAATAAATTAAGTAAATTCTTCTTATCTATTTTACTGATATATTATACAGATAATAAATATAATAAAACTGTATCAACCTATATAATCAAATTTGTTCAAGATTGAGATAAATAATTAGTTATGAAAATATTAGTAGCGATCAAAAGAGTTCAGGATTATAACATCAAAGTTCAACCTAAATCAGATGGCTCTGATGTTGATATAGAAGGCGTAAAAATGGGTGTGAATCCATTTGATGAAAATGCGATTGAAGAAGCAATTCGTCTCAAAGAAAAAGGAGTTGTCTCGGAAATAGTTGGGGTATCAATAGGCTCTAGTTTAAACCAAGATGTATTGCGACAAGGTTTAGCTATGGGAGTAGATAAAGCAATTTTGGTCGAAACAGACAAAGTTCTTCAGCCTTTAGCTATTGCCAAATTAATTAAAAAAGTTGTAGAGAAAGAAAAGCCAGATTTAATTTTATTTGGTAAATTAGCATTAGATAGTGATGCAGGTCAGACGGGACAAATGTTAGCAGGTCTGCTAAATTGCAGTCAAGGTACATTCGCCTCTTCAGTCGAGATTAAAGGTACCGAAGTATTTATTACAAGAGAAATTGATGGTGGTACTGAATCAATAGTAACCAAACTACCAGTTGTACTAACAGCCGACCTAAGGCTTAATGAACCAAGATTTGTAAAACTCCCAGATTTAATGATGGCAAGAAAAAAATCTATTGAAACAATAAAAGCTGATGATTTAGGGGTAGATGTTTCTTCAAAACTAAAAACAATTAATGTCTCAGAGCCACCACAAAGAAAAGAAGGGATCAAAGTTAAGGATATTAAAGAGTTATTACAAAAATTAAATGATATTGAAGGGATTAAGATATAAATACTTCGATAAAAATTTTGATTCTAGCCGAGCATGACGGTAAAAAACTTAATAATGTGGTTTTTAATGCTATCGGGGCTGCAGAAATTTTTGGAGGATCCATTGATTTACTAATTATTGGTAAAGGGGTTGATGAATTAGCAAGACTTGCAAGTAAAATTGATGGTGTTGATAAAATAATTAAATTTGATGCACCTCACCTTGAGCATCCACTGGCAGAGGATGCTGCTAATATAATTTCTGAGATAGGGCAAGATTACAGGGTAATTTTAGCCCCGCACACATGGTTTAGTAGAAATATTCTGCCTCGTGTTGCAGCATTATTAGACGTTTCAATGATCTCTGATGTTTTAAAAATTACTGGTGATAATACTTATATTCGATCAACTTATGCTGGTAATGTGCATGCTACAATCAAAAGTGACGAACCAATTCAAGTTTTTACAGTCCATTCTAGTAAGTTTAAAGCAGTTGGTTTGAATGGAGGAGATGCTTTAATTGTTGATTCTAAAGCTCCAGAACCACTCAACTTATCACGATGGGAAAAAGAACGAAAAATAGAATCTGATCGACCTCCACTTATTAATGCAAAAGTAGTAATTTCAGGAGGGCGCTCACTTGGAAGCGCCGAAAAGTTTAATGAAGTATTATCACCTCTAGCTGATAACTTAGGGGCGGCAATTGGGGCAACTCGAGCAGCAGTAGATGCAGGTTATGCTCCTAATGAGATTCAAGTAGGACAAACTGGAGTGGTTGTAGCACCAGAGTTATATATAGCAATTGGCGTATCAGGAGCTAATCAACACATTTATGGGATGAAAGATAGTAGAGTTGTGGTAGCCATTAATAATGACCCAGATGCTACAATTTTTCAATTCGCAGACTATGGTTTGGTAGCAGACTTATTTGAGGCAGTCCCAGAAATGGCTACCTTAGTTTCAAAAACTTAAAGAAAGAAATAATAATGAGTAAATATTCAACAGAAAAAGTTTTAAGTGTGCATCATTGGAATGACAGATTGTTCAGCTTTAAAACAACACGACAACAGGGCCTACGCTTTGAAAATGGACAATTTGTAATGATTGGTATAGAAGTTGAAGGGCGACCCTTAACCAGAGCTTATAGTATGGCAAGTCCCAATTATGAGGAACATCTTGAGTTTTTCAGTATTAAAGTACCGAATGGACCTCTAACTTCAAGACTGCAACATATAAAAGTGGGGGATGATCTTTTGGTTAGCAGAAAACCAACAGGTACCCTTATTATTCACGATTTAAGACCCGGCAAAAATTTATATTTATTATCAACAGGAACAGGTTTAGCGCCATACATGAGCTTAATTCAAGATATTGAAATGTATGAAAGATTTGAAAAAATTATACTCGTTCATGGAGTAAGAACTGTTAATGAGCTAGCTTATGCTGATTTTATTGAAAATGAATTACCAAATAATGAATTTTTTGGTGAAGAAGTGAAAAATAAATTAATATACTACCCAACTGTCACTCAAGAGGATTTTAGAAATCAGGGTAGGTTAACTAATTTAATCAAAAGTGGAAAATTATTTACTGATATTGGATTACCACCAATAAACCCAAAAGAAGATAGAGCAATGATCTGTGGTAGCGCAGAAATGCTTAAAGATACACAAGAGCTTTTAGACTCATTAGGACTTGAAGTTTCGCCAAGAATTGGACAGCCAGGTGATTACGTTATCGAGCACGCTTTCGTAGAAAAGTAATATAAAATGCAGTCCAACTGAAAGTTAATATATCCTGTGTTAGCAAAAAAATCCGTATCCCAACAAACATTATGCCAATTGTTTTTTACATTTTCTTTTAGATGATTAATATCGCCTAATTCTGTCTTTTGAGTATAAAATTATTGAAACTGTAATAATCTTTTTAAATTATAAAAAAGAATAATAAATTATTTAGTCATATATTTAAAAATAAATTATGTGTTGTTTCAAGTAGAATATTAATTATTTAAGACTTGTGGAATCAATTATGTTTCAAGGAAGTATTGTTGCTCTAGTTACTCCAATGAACCCTGATGGTTCAATCGATATAGGTAATTTTAAAAATCTTCTTGATTTTCATATTAAAAATAAAACTGACGGGGTAGTTGTTTTGGGAACTACAGGTGAGTGCCCAACGATCGATTTTGAAGAGCACACTTTTTTAATAAAAGAAGCCGTTGCTCATATAGATAGAAAAATTCCAGTAATTGCTGGTACGGGAGCAAATTCAACAAAAGAAGCAATTTTTTTAACACAAGCTGCGAAGGAAGTTGGTGCAGATGCTTGTTTATTAGTTACCCCTTATTACAATAAGCCAAATCAAAAAGGTTTATATGAGCACTACAAAGCTATAAATGATTCAGTTGATATCCCACAAATTTTGTATAACGTTCCTGCAAGAACTGGATGTGACTTAGAAAATGATACGGTAATTTCTTTAAGTAAACTTTCAAATATTATTGGAATAAAAGATGCAACTGGTGAATTAGATCGTATAAATATATTAAAAGATAAAATTCAAAATGAATTCATTTTTATTAGTGGGGATGATCTTACTTTTTTAGAATATATGGAAAATGGGGGATGTGGTGTTATTTCTGTAACTGCGAACATTAGACCCGACTTAATGCATAATATTTGCAATAACTTCTTGAATGGAAATACTGAAAAATCTTTTAGTATTAATGAACAGTTAAAAAGTCTTCATGAAGCTATGTTTATTGAATCAAATCCCATTCCGGTTAAATGGCTCTTGAATTATTTAGGCTTAATACAAAAAGGTATCAGGCTGCCTTTAGTTGAGCTTGATAAAAAATATCAAGATGATTTAATTAAGATTGTTAGAGCTATAAAATGAAAAATATTTTATTAACTTTATTATTATTATTTTTATTAATCTCATGTGCTGATTTTGATGTAATGGATAGTGAAGTTGTTCAAGCAGTTACACAGCCAGATTATGTAAGCTCTTCAAGGGCAAAAAAACTTGACGTGCCTCCAGATTTAACTGATGTCGAAACTAACGCTCAATATGGTGTTCCGGGTGAAGCTGTTTCATATAAAGATTATGAGGATGCAAAACAAGCAGGATATAAAGAAGTTAAAGTTCTTCAAAATCCAGAAGGTATGCGAATTGTTAAGTCAGGAAATTTAAGATGGCTGGTAGTATCTGAAGAACCTGAAGCATTATGGCCTCATTTAGAGGCTTTTTGGCAGGAGTTAGGTTTTGGAATTAAAGTCATAAATAAGCGAACTGGAGTAATGGAAACAGAATGGATAAAGTCATCAAAATTACAAGTTGATACAAATAAAGGATTAGCAAGTAGGTTTGATGCATGGTTAGATGGCCTTTCAAATTTAGCCGATAGAAGAAAATTTAGAACACGACTTGAAAATGGAGTAGAGAAAAATACTACCGAAATTTATGTTTCTCAAAGAAGTATCGTTGGAATGGATGAAGAAGCTAGAGAGAGGATAAAAAGGCTAAAAGAAGGATCATGGTCAACAGATGTTTACAAAATTGAAGAATATATCCCAGATGAAGAAGAAGCAGTAGAAATGACTGAAAAATTAAAAAAAGAAACAACAATTGATGAGTATGAAATAAATGCAGAAATTTTAAGAAGATTAATGACTAAGTTAGGAATGACAGATTTTGATGCAAAACAAAGACTTGCGAATCCAATACAAAAAACAAATGCAACACTTGTTGAAAATGAGCGGGGAGATTATTTAATTTTAAATGATCCTTATGATCGATCTTGGAGAAGACTATCGTTAGCCCTTGATATTATTGGATTCGTTACTGAAGATAAAAATAGATCTGATGGTATTTTCTATGTTAAATATAAAGATCTTGATTTTGATGGGCCAAAGAAAAGAAAAAAAGGATTAATTGATAAATTAGCTTTTTGGGAAGATGATGATGAAGAATTACAAAGAAAACAAGAAGAGGAAGAGAGAATTAATAATTCAGTTGACGGCGAAGAAACAGAAATTGTCGAAGATAAATCATTAACTGAAGAAATTATGAGCTTATGGGGTTCTGATGATGAGGATGGTCTTGGAAAAAATGAAAAGAGGTACCGTATTAGAATAAAAGAAGACAATCAAGGAGCCAGAGTGTTTATGGATTATCCTAATGGTAAATTAAATAATACAAGAACAGCAAAGAGTATCCTAAAGATAATTTATGAGCACCTAAGGTAAAATATTCGATGTTATTTTTTCTAGCAAAAAGTTAAAACCATATAATGTACAATATAATACGTTTTTTTTTGTTTCTGTTTAATCCAGAATTTGCTCATCATTTAGCTATGAAGTCTTTAAAGATAGCAAACTTTTTTGGTTTATTAAATTTAATTTCAAAAAGAAATCGATGTAAACCAAGAACAATTATGGGTTTACAATTTGAAAGCCCAGTTGGTTTAGCGGCAGGCTTAGATAAAAATGCAGAATATATTGATTGCTTATCAAAACTTGGATTTGGTTTTATAGAAATTGGAACTGTTACTCCAAGACCGCAAAAGGGAAATCCAAAACCTAGATCGTTTAGGTTAACAAGAGAAAAAGGAATTATAAACAGATTTGGTTTTAATAATGATGGTATTGATAAAGTAATTCAAAATATTAAAAAATCAAAGTTCAGAGGTATTTTAGGTATTAATATAGGAAAGAATTTTGATACTCCAATTAATAAAGCCATAGACGATTACCTTATTTGTTTTAGAAAGTCTTATTTATTTGCTAGCTATATTACTTTAAATATATCTTCACCAAACACCAAAGGTCTTAGAAAATTACAAGGGAGTGATAACTTAGAGAAATTGCTTAAGAAGATTAAAACAGAACAAAAAATACTAAATAAGCAATATAAAAAATATGTTCCTTTTTTAATAAAAATTTCTCCAGATAATACAAATTTACAACTCACTTCTATTTGTAAATTACTAATTAAATATAAAATTGATGGCGTGATAGCAACAAATACAACACTTTCAAGAAAAAGAGTTTCTGCTTCAAACAAAAGAAATGAATCAGGTGGACTGTCAGGGCTACCATTAAAATCAAGTTCATTGAAAACACAAAAATTTTTAAAACTAAAACTTGACGGAAAAATACCGATAATTGGTGTTGGTGGAGTAATGTCTGGAGAAGATGGTAAAGAAAAAATTGATAATGGAGCAGATTTGATACAAATATATTCAGGTTTAATTTTTAAAGGATATGGACTAATACATGAATTATGTAGAGCAATTAAATAGATCAAAATCTAAACCATATTTATTTTCTTATAGAAGATGTCCGTATGCTATGAGAGCGAGAATGGCTCTAGTTGAATCAAAAATTGAATTTGATATTTATGAAATATCGCTCCGAAGTAAACCGCAAGAAATGCTTTCTATTAGCCCAAAAGGAACAGTACCTGTTTTAAGAGTCAATGAATTAGTCTTAGATGAAAGTTTAGAAATAATGAAGTGGGCTTATAAAAATAGTAAATCTAATCAATCAAATTTTTTAGAATCAGATCAACAAACTGCTGCGAAAAAATTAATTGAAATAAATGATGGAAAATTTAAAGACTTTTTAGATTGCTATAAGTATTTTGAAAGATATCCAAATAAATCTAAACAAGAGCATCGTGAAAACTGCTATTTTTTTTTAGATATTTTAGAAAAGAGATTGAAAGACACATTATTTTTAATTAATGATGAGAGAACATTTGCTGATATATCAATTTTTCCTTTTATAAGACAATTTATGAATGTTGATAAAGTTTGGTTTGATGAATCAGATTATACAAAAATAAAAAAGTGGCTTACATTACTTGTGGATAGTGATTTATTTAAGAAAATTATGGTTAAACCATCTTGTAGTTAAACTGACAATTTTTCTTTATTTTTAAAATTTAAAATAATTTTATTTTTATCATCAATATCTATTTCAACCTCACCCCCATTTATTAATTTACCAAATAAAAGTTGGTCAGCAAGAGCTTTTCTTATTGTATCTTGAATTAACCTTTCCATAGGCCTTGCGCCCATTTGAGGATCAAATCCGGTTTTTGCTAAGAAAGACTTTAATTTTGTTGTAAAAGTAGCATCAACTTTTTTATCGTGCAATTGATTTTCAAGTTGGATTAAGAACTTATCAACAACTTTTAAAATAATTTCATTGTCAAGAGCACTAAATGAAACTATTGCATCAAGTCTATTTCTAAATTCGGGTGAGAATATTTTTTTAATTTCTATTTGTTCATCACCCGTTTTTTTATTATGAGTAAATCCAAAATCTAATTTAGACAATGATTCAGCACCAGCATTTGTTGTCATAATTATAGTTACATTTCTGAAGTCAGTTTTTCTTCCATTACTATCGGTGAGTGTTCCGTCATCCATTACTTGAAGAAGAATATTAAAGATTTCGGGGTGAGCTTTTTCAATCTCATCTAATAATAAAACTGCATGCGGTGTTTTATTTATTTGTTCAGTTAAAATCCCTCCATTATCATAGCCGACATAGCCTGGAGGAGCTCCAATTAATTTTGATATTGAGTGTCTTTCTATAAATTCACTCATATCAATACGAATTAATTCAATACCAAGGGTGTAGGCTAGTTGTTTTGCTACTTCAGTTTTTCCTACACCAGTTGGACCACTAAAAAGAAAGCTACCGATAGGTCTATTTTCTGGGCCCAAACCACTTCTAGCCATTTTAATTGCTGATGAGAGAGAATTAATTGCTTTGTCTTGGCCAAAAATTACTGCTTTTAAATCTCGCTCAAGTGTTTTTAGAGCATTTCTATCATCCTTATTAATTGTTTTTGCTGGAATTCTTGCAACTTTAGAAATTACAGTTTCTATTTCTTTACTTCCGATTATTTTTTTCTTTTTATTTTGAGGAAGTATTCTTTGCGCAGCTCCTGCTTCGTCGATAATATCAATTGCTTTATCTGGAAGCTGTCTATCATTGAGGTATTTCGCAGAAAGTTCAGCAGCACTAACTAATGCGTCTGTAGAAAATTTAACATTATGATGATCTTCAAAGTGGGATTTTAAACCTTTAAGAATACTAATAGTAGTTTGAACATCTGGTTCTTCTATATCTATTTTTTGAAATCTTCTTGTTAAAGCATGATCTTTCTCAAAAACTGATCTATATTCTTGATAAGTAGTTGCCCCAATACATTTTATTTGTCCATTTGCTAATGCAGGTTTTAGTAAATTCGACGCATCTAAAGTACCACCACTTGCCGATCCTGCTCCAATAATTGTATGTATTTCATCAATAAATAAAATTGAGTTTTTCTCTTCATTGAGCTGTTTTAAGACTGTTTTTAATCTTTGTTCGAAGTCACCTCTATATTTAGTCCCAGCAATTAATGCACCTAAATCGAGTGAATAGATTATTTTATCTTGAAGGACTTCCGGTATTTCTTTTTCAACTATTTTTTTTGCAAGGCCTTCTGCTATTGCAGTTTTTCCTACACCAGCTTCACCTACAAGAAGTGGATTATTTTTTCTTCGTCTACACAATATTTGAACAACTCTTTCAACCTCTATTTCTCTCCCAATTAAAGGATCTATTTTATTTTCAGAAACCAATTTATTGAGATTAATCGTATATGTTTCAATATTCTTATTTGTTTTTACTTCAGAATCACTTTCACCTTGGATTGATTCTTTGTTTTCGGTCTCAGCTACTTTGGAAATCCCATGAGCTATAAAGTTAACAACATCCAGCCTAGCAATTCCTTGTTGATGAAGAAAATAAACTGCATGAGAATCTTTTTCCCCAAAAATAGCAACTAAAACATTTGCTCCGGTAACTTCTTTTTTCCCAGAAGATTGGACATGGAGCATCGCTCTTTGAATAACTCTTTGAAAGCCTAGAGTTGGTTGAGTATCAACATCATCACTTCCAGCGACTATTGGAGTATGTTCTTCAATATGCCCAGCAATATCAGAACGTAATTTTTCTATTTTGGCTCCGCACGCATTCAAGACTTCGGATGCTGACGGATTATCAAGCATTGCAAGTAAGAGATGTTCGACAGTAATTAACTCGTGCCTTTTTTGTCGAGCATCCATAAACGCCATGTGAAGACTAACTTCTAATTCTTGTGCAATCATAAATTAAACTATATCTTTTCTATAATACATTGCAAGGGGTGTTGCGATTCTTTTGCTAAATTTAATACTTGATTCATTTTTGTTTCTGCTATCTCCAAAGGATATGTACCGCAAATACCAATTCCCTCTGTGTGTATTTTAAGCATTATACGCGTTGCATCATCAGCAGTTTTATTAAATACTTTTTGTATAACACCTGCAACAAACTCCATTGGGGTAAAATCATCATTTAAGATTATAACCTTGTAAACACTAGGAATTTTAGGTTTTACCTTTTCTGGTTTTAGTTTAAGACTCTCTGAATTATTGGTTTGTTCCATTTTTTTAATTTTTTATTTTTTTAGTATTACTGTAAATTTTTACGCTTTTTACATTTTTATCTTGAGCGTTAATTATCTCAAAAGTTATATTTTTGATTTTAAAACCTGTATTAGGTTCCGGGATATCTTCAAAAAATTCAAGAATTAATCCATTTAAAGTTTTTGGTCCATTAAGTGGTAAGTTAATATTTAATTTTTTATTTAGCTCTCTTATCGAAATACCTCCATCTACTATCCAACCATTTTCATCAAAAATAATTTTTGATAACTTTGAAGGTAATTCAATATTAAATTCTCCAATTACTTCCTCCAAAATATCTTCAAGGGTAACTAAACCTATGAATTCTCCATGCTCATTCACAATTAATCCAATTTTTTCTTGGTTATCTTGAAATTTTTGCATTTGTTTATAGATTGGTGTGCCAGATGGAATAAAATATGGTGGATCTATAAGATTAATTAACTCATTTTGATCTAAAATTTGCATGTTTTCTTTTATATAGAACTTGAAAAGTTTATTAATATCTAAAACACCTTGTATTTCATCGTTATTTTTCTTTTTTACAAGTATTCTATTATGGTGAAAATTTTCTATTTTTTCTAAGACTTCTTCAATACTCTGATTTAAATTAATAGATTCTATATTAGTATGAGGCATCATAATTTCATCAATAGTCACTTTCTCAAGATCTATTAAGTTCAATAATAGAGATTTATTTTTATTTGGGATGAATTTACCTGAATCACTTATGATACTTTTTAATTCGTCCATTGTAATTAAGTGATTTTGGGTAAAATTAATTTTAATATTAAAAATCTTTAATATACCTAATACAAATATATTAACAAAGAGAACTATTGGGTAAAGAATTTTTAGTATAGGAAACAACAAAAAACTGCATGATAATGCTAATCTTTCAGAGTGGGCTGCAGCAATTACTTTTGGAGAAATCTCACTAAAAATTAGAATTAAGAATGTAGTAACTAATGTACCTGCCATTATTATAATTTGTTGCTCTCCGTAAAGTTGGACTGCTATTACAGTAACTAATGTAGCTGCTGCTGCATTAGAGAAGTTATTACATAATAAAATTACACTTAATAATTTATCTGTTTCATTAAGAAGCTTGGTTGCTAGTTTTGCCCCAGTATTTCCATTTTTAGCTAGGTGTCTTAATCGATATCTATTTATAGACATTAAGCTTGTTTCTGATATAGAAAAGAATGCTGAAACTATTAATAGAACAGCTAAAAGAATAATTTGATTTGTGAGTGAGAAGTTAAACACTTTGTAAATTTATATTTTGGTATTTTCTTTCTGTTTTTCCGGGGCAGTAATCGCCAAATTACTTTGATTAGTTCCAAGCCACATTGCCATGGGACATCCAACCATAATTGAAGAGTAAATACCAAACAATATTCCTATAGTTAATGCTAATGCAAAATTATTAAGTATTTCACCACCAAAAATTAACATTGATACTACAACAGTTTGAGTTGATAGGTGAGTCATAATAGTTCTTGACATGGTTCTAGTAATTGCATTATTTATAACTACAGATACAATTGAATTTCTATATTTAGGTAACCTAAAGTTTTCTCTTACTCGATCAAATACCACTACTGATTCGTTAACTGAATAACCTAAAACAGCTAATACTGCAGCGAGTACAGTTAGATTAAATTCCCATTGAAAAAAAGCAAAAAAACCTAGAATAATTATCACATCGTGCATATTAGCCATAATTGCTGCTATTGCAAATCTCCATTCAAATCTTAGTGTTAAATAAAGCATAATTCCAATACATACAAAAAGTACAGCTAGTGCTCCATTTTCATATAATTCATCTCCAACTTGAGAACCAACAGATTCAACTCTTTTGACCTCCATAGAATTATCTGAGGATTTAAGAGCTGCTGAAACTTTCTCTGATAGCTTAGCAATAGATAAATCTTCTCTAATGGGGAGTCTTATTAAAACATCTTCTTCAGTACCAAAATTTTGTACTTGTGTATCTTCTAAATCTATCTGCTTTAAAGTTTTCCGAATATTTTCTATATTTGCAGCTTTTGGGTAACTAACTTCCATCATTGTTCCCCCAGTAAAATCTACACCAAGATTTAGACCTTTGGAAAAAATGAAGAAAATAGCTAAGATGAATGTAGTAATTGATATTACTGCAGATATTTTGCTATATTTCATAAAAGGAATATCTTTTTTTACTCTGAAAATTTCCATAACTTTAGTTATTGTCCACTTTAAATATTTCACCAATTGATAATTTAATTTTTTCGCGTTTATTATTACCATAAATGTAATTAACTATTACACGCGATACAAAAATTGCGCTATACACAGAAGTTAGAATTCCTAACACGTGAACTACTGCAAAACCTTTAATTGGACCAGAACCAAACATAAAGAGTGCTAATCCAGCTATCAAAGTTGTTATATTAGAATCTACTATAGTACCCCAAGCCATTTGATAACCTCTAGCAATGCAAGCTTGAGGTGTATTGTCATTTCTTAATTCGTCACGAATTCTTTCATTAATAAGAACATTTGCATCAATTGCCATTCCTAACGTTAAAGCAATAGCTGCCAAACCAGGAAGAGTAAGGGTTGCTTGAAGTGCAGAAAGTAATCCTATTAAAAATAATAAATTAACAGAAAGTCCAATAACTGAAACAATTCCGAATACCATATAATAAATAGCCATCATAATTATAATCGCTACAAATCCCCAAATTGTTGATTGAACACCTCGCGAAATATTCTCTTTTCCCATACTTGGCCCTACGGTTCTTTCTTCAATAATCTCCATTGGGGCTGCTAGTGAACCTGCTCTCAAGAGTAATGCAATATCTGTAGCCTCTTGAGCATTTCTCATACCAGTAATTTGAACACGACCACCACCTATTTCACTTCTTATAACCGGCGCTGTAACAACCTCTGTTAAGTTCTTTTCAATTAAAAGTAGGGCCATTCTTTTGCCAATATTTTCTCGTGTTACTTGTTTGAAAATACTGGCACCTTTGCCATCAAGTGATATAGAAACTATAGATTGCCCTGTTTGCGAGTCAACTCCTGGCCCTGCATTAGTTATTCTTTCACCAGTTAGAATTACTTGTTTTTTTACCAGGATAGGATTACCAAATCTATCTTCAAAAATTTCTGAATTTATTGGTATTTGATCTTCATTACCCTCTTCAAAAGCAATAGGGTCAACATTATCCTCATTAACCATTCTCATTTCTAAAATAGCTGTTCGACCAAGAATCTCTTTGGCTTTTGCTGTATCTTGAACTCCAGGAAGTTGAATAACAATTCTATCAAGACCTTGTTGTTGAATTAATGGTTCAGCTACACCTAACTCATTAACTCTATTATTTAAAGTTTCTAAATTTTGTTTAATAGCAAATTCTGTAATTGATTTTTTTGTTTGAGCACTAATAATGATTTTGAGTATAATTTCATCGTTTACTGAAATTTCTTGGAAATCGAAGTTATTATTAATGCCTCTAATAATATTTTTACCTTTTTTTAATTCATCTTTAGATTTAAATTTAATTTGCATAACATCATTTTTTTTGGTTGCATCGTAATAACCAATTTTTTCTTTTCTTAACTGACTCCTGAATTCACTTAAATAACTAGCAGTTGTTTTTTCAAGAGCTTTTGACAAATCAACTTGCATAAGAAAATGCACCCCTCCCCTTAAATCTAGACCTAAATACATAGGAAGTGCACCAAAACTTGATAGCCAATTTGGAGAATTTGATATTAAATTTAAAGCAACTATATGTTCACTGCCCAATGAATTTTGTATCAGACTTCTAGCCTTCAATTGTTCTTCAGCTGTTTTAAATTTAACTTTAATATTAGAGCTTTCTAAAATAAACCCTATATTTTGGATATTTGATTTATTCAGTGTCTCTTCGATTGATTGCAGAAGTGAGGTATCAATTTTTTCACCTGCTTTAATTGGCATGACTTGTATAGCTGGAGATTCCCCGTAAAAATTTGGCATAACAAATAGCAAACTTAACAAGATTGTTATTAAGACTAAAATATATCTCCATGGTGCAGAATTGTTTTTTTCTAATAAATTAGTGGCCAAGGTTCTAAATAGATTTAATTGTGCCTTTAGGCAAAAGAGTATGGATTGTTTGCTTTTGTATTTTTACTTCCACATTTGATGCTACTTCAATAGTGGCAAATTGATTATTTAATTTAGTTATTTTTCCTAAAATACCACTATTGGAAACAATTTCATCACCATTCTTAAGTGATTCTAGTAAAGCCTTATGTTCTTTAGCTTGTTTCATTTGTGGTCGAATCAACATAAAGTAAAATAAAACAAAAATTATAATAAAAGGTAGAAAACTAGCGAGTCCTTCATTCACGATATTTTATCCTTTAAAAAAAGGATGATTCTAACATAACTCATGCATCTATTCATTAGCCTTTCGAGTTTTTAGGAACTCAATTTGATATTTTTTGAAGCTATTATTTTTAATTGCATCTGAAGCTTCTTTCATGAATGTTTTATAGAAAAATAGATTATGGATTGTATTTAGTCTTAAACCAAGCATTTCTCCAATTTTAAATAAATGGTGAAGATAAGATCGAGAAAAATTCTGACAGGTATAACATTTACAAGTTTTATCAATAGGATTTAAATCGTTTTTATAGCATGCGTTTTTTAATTTAATATCTCCAAAACGGGTAAAAAGCCAACCATTTCTAGCATTTCTGGTAGGCATTACACAATCGAACATATCAATTCCATGCTCAATAGCAAACATCATGTCTTCAGGGGTTCCTACACCCATTAAATAACGCGGTTTATCACGAGGCATTTTTTTAGTTATAAAACTAGTAATTTTTTTCATTTCTTTTTTCGGTTCACCAACAGATAAACCTCCTATTGCGTAACCATCAAATCCAATTTTAGATAAATTAGTTAGTGAATCTTCTCTCAAATCCTCATACATTCCACCTTGAATTATTCCAAATAAGGCATTTTTACTTACTGAAAAACTTTCTTTACTTCGATAAGCCCATTCTTGACTTAACAACATTGAGTTTTTTGCTTCTTCGTGTGATGCTGGGTAAGGTGTACACTCATCAAAAATCATTGCTATGTCAGAATTAAGTTCTTTTTGAATTTTAATCGATTCTTCAGGACCTAAAAAACAATTCGTACCATTTATTGGCGATTTAAATGTAACTCCTTGTTCTGTTATTTTTCTCATTTTTCCTAAGCTCCATACTTGAAAACCACCAGAATCTGTAAGCATAGGCTTTTCCCAATTAATAAAGCCATGGAGTCCCTTATGCTTTTTTATAATTTCTAATCCTGGACGAAGCCAAAGGTGGAAAGTATTACCTAAAATAATTTGAAAACCTAAATCGTTTAATTCACTTGGGCTTATCGATTTTACAGCACCATAGGTACCAACAGGCATAAAAACAGGAGTATTAATTTCTCCATGGGAAACTTTAATAACACCTGATCTTGCGTTTCCATCTTCAGAAATAAGTTTAAATTTCATGTTTAGTGGGTAAATGAGTAAATTTGATTTATTATCATTATAAATAGAATATCTATCAATAACGATGAATATTAAGTAATTCTAGGATAAAATTTCAAATAGTTATGGCGAAAAAAAATGAAAATTTGAAACAAGACACTTCAGGAAAGAAAAAATTCTATCTTCTTCCTAATCTTTTCACGACTGCATCATTATTTGCCGGGTTTTATTCTATTGTTCAGGCAATGAATGGTAGATATGATCATGCTGCTATAGCAATTTTTGTTGCATTAATTCTTGATGGGCTTGATGGAAGAGTTGCAAGACTTACAAATACTCAAAGTACATTTGGTTCAGAATATGATAGCTTATCTGATATGGTCTCTTTTGGAGTTGCTCCAGCTCTTGTTATATATGTTTGGGCATTGCAGCCCTTAGGTAAACTTGGTTGGATTGTTTCATTTATTTATTGTACCTGTGCAGCAGTAAGACTTGCTCGATTTAATATTAAATTAGATTTAGATAATAAAAAATATTTCTCTGGACTTCCTTCACCTGCAGCAGCAACTTTGTTAGCTAGTTTTATTTGGATTTCCTTTGATAATGGAATTAGTGGAAATGAAATATTTTTAGGTTTTTTTCAGATGCAGTGGTTTGCATTAATCATAACTCTTTTTGTTGCTTTATCCATGACTACTGATGTTCGATTTTATAGCGGTAAAGATATAAATCTTAGAAAAAGTCAGCCTTTTATAACAATTTTTCTAATAGTATTATTGTTTGGATTGATATCTCATAACCCAGCTGAAATTATTTTTATAATTGCTTTTGGATATACTTTATCTGGATACTTTGCTTTAATAAAAAATAAAATTAAAAATAATAAAAATTTTTTAGATGTCGATATATTTGATGAAAAATAAATTAATAATCTTTGATACTACATTACGCGATGGAGAACAAAGTCCAGGCGCATCTATGACTCAAGAAGAAAAAGTAAGAATTGCTAAACAGCTTGAAAAATTAGGTGTTAATGTTATTGAGGCAGGTTTTGCTGCTGCAAGTCCTGGAGATTTTGAAGCTATTAAAGCTGTAGCAAAAACAATAAAAAAATCTACTGTTTGTTCGTTAGCTAGAGCACTTGAATCTGATATTGATAAAGCTGGAGTTGCAATAGAATTAGCACCAAATAAAAGAATCCATACTTTTATTGCAACAAGTAAAATACATATGGAAAATAAATTAAGGATGTCACCGGATCAAGTTCTTAATCAGGCAATAAAGGCAGTAAAGTGGGCTTTAGCTTATACAAAAGATGTAGAGTTTTCTGCAGAGGACGCTGTTAGGTCAGATGTTGATTTTCTTGTTGAAGTTTTTGATGCTGCTATTCAAGCAGGAGCAAAAACTATTAATGTTCCAGATACAGTAGGGTATTCCATTCCAGATATTTGGGGAAAGAGAGTTAAAACTTTAATTGAAAGGGTACCTAATTCAGATAAAGTTATATGGTCTACTCATTGCCACAATGATCTTGGAATGGCTGTTGCTAATTCATTATCAGCTGTTTTAAACGGAGCTAGGCAAGTTGAATGCACAATTAATGGCCTTGGTGAAAGAGCAGGAAACGCAAGTTTAGAAGAAATTGTTATGGCTGTGAAAACTAGGAAAGATATTTTTAATCTAGAATCACAAATCAATACTAAGCAAATTGTGCCAACCTCACGATTAGTTTCTACAATAACGGGATATCCAGTCCAACCAAACAAAGCTGTAGTTGGAGCGAATGCCTTTGCCCATGAATCCGGCATTCATCAAGATGGAGTTTTAAAACATAGAGAAACATATGAAATTATGCTTGCTCAAGATGTTGGTTGGGGAGCAAATAAAATATCACTTGGAAAACTATCAGGAAGAAATGCATTTAAAAGCAGATTAAAAGAGTTGGGTATTGAAATAGAATCTGAAGAAACATTTAATGCCACATTTGATAGATTTAAGTTATTAGCTGATAAAAAAACAGATATTTTCGATGAAGATATTCATGCTTTAGTAAGCGAAGAGTATGTTGAAGAATCTTATGATTTATTTAAATTAGTTGGTCTAAAGACTTCTTCAGAATCAGGTAAAACACCAATTTCTGAAATTGAAATCATTATGGATGGAAAAACACATAAATCTAATGCTAAAGGGAGTGGTTCTGTAGACGCTGCTTTTAAAGCTATTGAATTAATTGTTAAATCACAAGCTGAATTATTATTATTTTCTGTAAATAATATTACTTCAGGAACAGATTCGCAAGGAGAGGTTACCGTTCGTTTATCAAAGGGTGGAAGAATTGTAAATGGTCAAGGTTCAGATACAGATATTGTTATTGCATCTGCCAAAGCTTACATTAGTGCACTTAATAAACTATATTCTAAATACGAACGTGCACATCCCCAAGTTTGAAAGAGATAATCATTTGAATTTAGCTATTTTTGATTTAGATAACACACTCCTTGATGGAGATTCTGATTATAATTGGGCTCAATTTTTAATTAAGGAAGGCCTAGTTGATAAAAAAATTCATGATGCTTCTAATAAGCAATTTTATGATGAGTATAATGCTGGTAAATTAGATATTTATGAATTTTGCGAATTTCAATTTAAATTTTTCAAAGATAATCCAAGAGATTTTACAAATAAACTTCTAGAGCATTATGTTGAAGAAATCGCAGAACCAATGATAACAGCAAAGGCAAGAAGTCTTATTGAAAAACACAAGAAAAACGAGGATAAATTATTAATAATCACTGCAACTAATAGTTATATAACTAAACCCATAGCTAATTTACTTGGAATAAATAATCATATTGGAACTGATCTTGAAGAGATTAATGGAGAATTTACTGGAAAAGCTAAAGGAATTCCTTCATTTAGAGAAGGTAAAGTTGAAAGATTAAATCTTTGGCTCAATGAGCAAAAACTTAATATTAATGACTTTGAAAAAACTTTTTTTTATAGTGATTCTCAAAACGATATACCATTACTTAAAATTGTGAGTAATCCAGTTGCTGCAAACCCTGATGAAATATTACAAAAAGAAGCAATTAAAAATAAATGGCCGATAATTAACTTAAAATAAATTATTTTAACAATACTTCTATAACAAATTTTGTACCAAAGTAAGCTAGAAAAAGAAATACAAATGCAAAAAGAGAAATGACAACGGCTTTTTTACCCCTCCATCCATATTTAGTTCTTCCAAATAACATTGCACCATAAGTAACCCAAGCCATCAAAGAAAATATAGCTTTATGGTTCCATATTATTGCTGATCCAAATATTTCGTTAGAAAATAAAATACCAGAAAATAAAGTTATTGATAAAAGAATAAAACCTAACCAGTAAAGTTTAAATAAAAAATTTTCCATTGATAGTAATGAATAACTATTAGAAAAAAAACTAAATATTTTCTTTTTTTTGGCTAAATTATTTTCAAATAATAGAATAAAGATTGAAAAAATAGCGCCAACTGCCAAAAGACTGTAAGATAAAATCGCAACATTTACATGTAAAGAATGGTATTCCATAAGTATTATTTGTTCAAAAAATTAAACACAATTATAATGGATTTCTAACACAAACAGTGAATTAGAAAATTAAATCGAGAACCTAGAATAATGCTTGAAAATTTAACTGAAAAACTTCAATCTGTAATAAAGACAATTCGAGGACAGTCGCGTTTTAGCGAAGAGAATATAAGTGAGGCAATGAGAGAGGTAAGAATTGCTTTAATTGAAGCAGATGTTGCTTTACCTGTTGTAAAATTTTTTATAGATCGTGTTAAACAAAAAGCCTTAGGAGTAGAAGTTTTAAAAAGTGTAACACCCGGTCAAGCGATTATTAAAATTGTTCAAGATGAACTTACAAGTTTAATGGGGAATGAAAATGTTGGTCTTGAACTTGCCACAAAACCTCCAGCAGTAATTTTAATGGCGGGATTACAAGGGTCTGGAAAGACAACTACTGTTGCCAAGTTAGCCAAAATTTTAACTAATGAGAAGAAAAAGGTTTTAGTTTCAAGTGCAGATGTATATAGACCTGCAGCTATCGAACAATTAAAAACCTTAGCAGAGAATATAAAAGTTGATTGTTTTGATTCATCGTCTAAAGATAAACCAAATAAAATTGCCTTGGCGACATTAGATTTTGCAAAAAAATATCTTTTTGATGTTGTAATTTTTGATACTGCTGGTCGTTTAGGTATTGATGAAATTATGATGAAAGAAATTAAACAATTACATAAAACCTTGGCACCAATTGAAACTTTATTTGTTGTTGATGCAATGCAAGGCCAAGATGCAGTAAATACAGCTAAAGCATTTGGAGAAGCATTACCTTTGACAGGAGTTGTATTAACTAAATTGGATGGTGATTCAAGAGGCGGTGCTGCACTTTCAGTAAGGCATGTAACGGATAAACCAATAAAATTTATAGGGATTAGTGAAAAAACAAGTGGATTAGAACCTTTTCATCCTGAACGCATGGCTTCTAGAATTCTAGGTATGGGTGACATTGTAGGCTTGGTGGAAGAAGCCCAAAAAAATGTTGATACTAAGGAAGCAGAAAAGCTAGCAGAAAAAGTTACATCCGGGAAAAATTTTGATTTAGATGATTTTAAAAATCAGATTTCACAAATGAAAAAAATGGGAGGGGTTGGAGCAATGATGGATAAGATGCCTTCGCAAGTATCAGATGCAACTTCAAAAATTAACCCTGAAGAAGGCGATAAATCTTTGGTGCAGATCGAAGCAATAATTAGCTCAATGACTTTTCATGAAAGAAAAAATCCTAATGTAATTAAAGCTAAAAGAAAAATAAGAATAGCAAATGGGTCAGGAGTTCAAGTTCAAGATGTAAATCGACTTCTTAAGCAATTTGAAGAAATGCAGAAAATGATGAAAATGTTTTCAAAAGGTGGAATTGGTAAAATGATGCGAGGCCTGACTGGAAGATTTCCAGGCATGAACTAATTTAAATTGAAAATGACCATTGACCAATTTCTAATATTGCAGGATAATCGCGTTTTCCAATAATGGGGTGTTAGCTCAGCTGGTAGAGCACCGGACTTTTAATCCGATGGTCAGGAGTTCGATCCTCCTACACCCTACCATTTAATTTTCAAAAAATCTGTAGACACATCTCTGCAGATTTATTGAAAATATGTTTAAATAGTGTACTAATAAAACATATACATTTATACCATGACTAAGTTTAAAAATTTATTATTAAATAATCAGCTTTGCTTTGCATTATATGCTGCAACAAATTCAGTAATTCGTTATTATCGAATTTATCTTAATGAAATTGGCATCACTTATTCACAATATTTAGTTTTATTAGTTCTTTGGGAGTCAGAATCTTCTAGCATAAATAATATCGCTAAGATTTTAAAGCTTGATAGCCCGACTATTACACCTATTGTTCAAAAACTAGAAAAAATGAATTTAGTTCAGAGGGTTCGTTCTGAAAATGATGAGAGAGTAGTAATGGTTTCTCTAACCAAAAATGGAATAGATTTAGAAGAGCAGGTAGCAGCTATACAAGACAAAGTTGCTTGTAAAACGCACTTAAATCCAAAAGAGTTTAATGAGCTTAAAGAGAATCTTAATAACCTTACTGATACAATGAGCTCAAAGCAAGAAGGCGAAGAAAATCTTTTAAGTCAGAAATAAATAAGATTAATTTCATAGCTTTATTTATTATTAAAATAAATATGGAATTTAATTTTTTAAAAAATGTCATCATATTATGATCAAAAAAATTTATTTCCTTTTTTTATTCCTAATATCAACAAACCTGCAAGGATATCCGGCACAATCAGAATTATTTGGGCTAAGTGAGTCAATGGTTCATGTTTGGGTAACTTATGGTAATGGGGTTACTGGGACAGGTTCTGGGGTTGTAATTAAAGAAAATCATGTAGCAACAGATTGCCATGTATTTGCAGACTCAAAGGGTGTTAATGTTGTTAAGAATTTTAAAAAATATGTTCCCATTGCTGTTTTTGCAGACTGGAAAAGAGATTTATGTGTATTAAAGTTTGATGATTTGCCACTACCTGCAGTGAGTATGAAGAATTCAGAAGAGCTTAATTACGAAGATAAAGTATTTGCATTAACATATCCAAATGATAGTCCAATAGCACTTCCATCTTATGGAAAGATAAAAGGTATTCATCCATTTGAAGATAGTAACATCATTAGAACGTCAGCAGCTTTTACTGTTGGATCAAGTGGAGGAGCATTATTTGATTTAGATTTTAATTTAATTGGTATAACTACTTTTAAAAGTCCAGGAAAACGATATGGCAATTTTTATTGTTTACCAGTTGAATGGATAGACCAATTACTAAGAAAAAAACCACAAGTAAATTTGGTCAGTGATGCAGCACCTTTCTGGAGTTTGCCTGATAATCAAAAACCTTTCTTTATGCAAGTTATTATGCCAATGCAAAAAGAAAATTGGCTAGAGGTGGTTAGAATTTCAAAATTGTGGACTCAAAATGAGGATGATAATTCTGACGCATGGTTTTATTTAGGCTTCGCACAAAAAAAAATGAACAATCTAGATTTTGCAAAACTATTTTTAACGCAAGCATACAAGCTTAACGAAAATCATCTGGATTCACTAAAGGAGCTTTATGAAATCGCAAAGAAACAGGATAATCCTGAAGAGGCCTCACGCTTAATAAAATTAATATCTGATATTGATTCAGATGAAATTTCAAATATTTTAAAAATATAAAAATTGGTGTTGGCGCGCCCGAGAAGATTCGAACTCCTGACCCCTTGGTTCGAAGCCAAGTACTCTATCCAGCTGAGCTACGGGCGCAAACCCGAGTAATTGGCGCGCCCGAGAAGATTCGAACTCCTGACCCCTTGGTTCGTAGCCAAGTACTCTATCCAGCTGAGCTACGGGCGCGTGAGCGATATTATAACTTATTGCTATGATTGCATGACTGCTAATTTTTTAAATTTATTCTAAATAGCAGATTTATTTTGTAAGACTAAAAAAATTGAGCGCGTGCCAGAAGTAAAGTCACAGTTAATAATGTTCCAACCTGCTTGTTTAACTACATTTTTCAATTTTTTTAATGGATAATTTTTAAAACCTATTTCCCATTGATGACCTAGTTGTCCATCAACTGGGGGTTCTATTTTGAATTCTCGTAAACTATTTCTAAATTTAAAAGCCGTATTTTTCTTAATAGTGTGTTGGTTTATATATAAATTTAAATTTAGTTGTGGTGCATTATAGGGAACGGATAAAATTAAATAAGGTACGTTACTTTTATAAAAAGTTGATAGTAAGTCGCATGATTTTTCAAAAGGAAAATGTTCTAAAACTTCGCAACATAAAATACAGTCATGACTTGAGTATGTTTTAGGTGGAGATTTCCATAAGTCGGCAATAATATGAGAGGATGCCCCTATAAGATCACGCTTCATAAAATCTAAAGTGGTAACCTCATATCCGGCATTAGCAAGTAATGCAGTTGGAACACCATATGCAGGACCTATTTCTAGAATATGCTGTACTGGTAAATTTTCTAGAAGTTTAACTTGAAACCATTGATGAACAATTCTTTTTTCAGAATAGTATGCATACCATTGACGTTTATGATCATCTATTTTTTTATTATTCATATAATAAAATACTATCTGCAATATTGATATGACCAGATGGTCTTAGAACTATATCAGTTAATCGAAATTCATTATTAATAGCCTTTAAAATTCCATCTGCAATCTTAATATGACCAGATGGTCTTAAATGCTTGTCAGTTGACCAAAATTCATTAAGATTTACGATCGGAAGAGGCTATATTTTTTTTTAACAAGATTTAATTAAACCTTTATTATAAATTTAATTTATTTTTACATTGTAAAACTATAGAACGATTTTAACTGAAATACTTATTAATGCTAATACTTTATTTTAACACTTGAAATGAGAATGATTCTCATTTACAATTAGAAATTATTATCAGTTAGAAAAGATTACGTTTATGAATTATACAAAAAATATTACTAAAGATTTTATTAAAAATAAAGTTTTAACTTTAGATCTGGAGGTCTCAGAGACAATGATTGTTTGGGGTCTAAGGCATTGGACAAATGCTCCAAAAATAGATGAAGATCCCCGTGAACTTTTTGCTTTATGTATAGAGCAGCATAAACTTCCAGATATATCAGTATTATTTGAAGAATTAGTTAATGGAATAACTGAAGGAACTTTATTTAAAGGAGTTGTTGGTCAAGAATTTTGTAATCATTTACATTATGGTGAATTTAAAGTTTTAGAGACCTTATATCTCCTTCAAAATGATCAGTTCAATTTGGCAAATGAATCTTTATCTGGATGGTTAGAGGCAAACCAAGCAAGAATATTGTTAAAAATTCTATCTGCTCTAAGTGTGATATTAGAAAAATCTAATCTTATAATACCTCCGCGAAAAGAATATAAAACAAATTGGCAACCTCACTAAAAATTTTATTAATACTGGAAAAAATAAATGGCTAATAGAAGAACAAAACCAAAAAATAGATTATCAAGACAAATGGGCGAAAGTATATGGGGTAATGAAAATTGCCCAACAAAAAATAGATCATACGGACCTGGTCAACATGGCCCTAAAGGAGTAAGGAGAAGGAGTGACTTCGCTTTTCAATTAAGAGAAAAGCAAAAGTTGAAGGGTTATTATGGAAATATTGGAGAAAAACAATTTAGAAATATATTTAAGGAGGCTTCATCACAAAAAGGTGATTCAGGCGAAAATCTTTTAGTAATGCTTGAGTCAAGATTAGATGCAATTGTATATAGAAGTAATTTTGTTCCTACTGTTTTTTCCGCTAGACAGTTAGTTAATCACAAACATGTAAAAGTGAACGGAAAAATTGTCAATATTCCTTCTTATAGATGTAAACCAAATGATGAAATTGAAATAAAGGAAAAAAGCAGAAGCATACCCTTAGTAGTTGACTCAGTTCAAAAATTGATTAGAGATATACCAGAATATTTAAAGTTGAACCAAAAAGATTTTAAAACCTCATATATAAGGTTTCCGTCATCAGACGAAATTCCATATGCAACACAAATGCTGCCAGCTGCAGTTATTGAATATTACAGCCGTTAAAAATTTAAATTGGAGAATTTTAAAATGAAAAAAATAAAGATTTTAGTAGTATCTATTTTATTGTTAAGTTTAAATAATGTTTTTGCAGCAGAACATCAAATAAAAATGCTTAATGGATCAAGTGATGATATGTTTAAGTTTGAACCAGCAGTTTTAAAAATTAAAAAAGGGGATACAGTTAAATGGATTGCTACTGACCCAACACACAATACAGCTTCAATAAAAGAAATGCTTCCAAAGGGGGCAAAGTCTTGGAATGGAAAAATGAATGAAGAAGTAAGTGTTAAATTCGATGTAGAAGGTCTTTATGGTTATAGTTGCACACCTCACGTAATGTTTGGAATGGTTGGACTAATAATCGTTGATGACCCTAGTTCAAATCTAGAAACATCAAAAGCATATGCATTGAAACAAGAAGGAAAATGGGTTGCAAACAAAGGACGATTTTCAAAGTATTTTAATCAAATTAAATAACTCTAAAAATTCCTGTTTATTATATTAGACATTTTTAATAATCATAGATATTATGTTTTATTAATTAACACCACATGAGGTATTTTAAAGATGGAAGAACAAAACCAAATGTTGATTGATATATCGACACTTCTTGATATTGAATACAAAGAAGTTAAAAAATTTGTCGAATTAATGCTTGATGGTTATAACTTTGAAGATGGTGTTAATGGATGCTCACTGACTACAGACGAATGTAAATTAGTTTTAGATGAGATACAAAAAAGAAAGCCAAAAGAATAAATACCCTCAGATATTACCTGAAATTTTTCCTGATTTATAATTCAAAATTTATACTACTTTGCGGAGATTTATAGATGAGCTTAACAATGTATGACATTTCAATTCCAATGTTTATTAATAACTTTAATATACTTTCTAATATCCTATTAAAAGCAGAAAGACATGCTGAGAAACGAAAAATTGATAAATCAGTTTTTATAAATGCAAGATTATATCCAGATATGCTTCCTCTTTCAAAGCAAATACAAATTGGAACAGATATGGTTAGATTAGGAGTTGGAAGATTAGCGGGTATTGAAGCTCCTTCATTTCCTGATGATGAAGAAACTTTTTCTGAACTCCAAAAAAGATTAAGTAAAACTGTTACCTTTCTCAAAAAAGTTAAAGCGAAACAAATAGATGATTCTGAAGTTAAGAAAATAGAATTTAAAATACGAAAAAGAACATTTAAATTTAAGAATGGACAAGCATATTTAATTAATTGGATTATCCCTCATTTCTTTTTCCATATGACTACTTCATATGATATCTTGCGAGCTAATGGAGTCAATTTAGGCAAACGAGACTTTGTAAAGATGTAAAATATTATTCTTATAATTCCTTATTTATTGATTTAGCTAACATTAAGCCAGCTTTAAAAGCACTTTCTATTCTTCCATGAATTAACCAATCCCCGCATGAGGCAAGTTTATTTTTATAATCAATTAATGAATTGGAATCTTCTTGTTTTTCAATATTTGCATACCTCCATCCATGGAGATCAATGTGTTCAGCAACACTAGTATCATGACCAATAATATTAGAAGTAACTTCAATTAAATGTTTTTTTACCTTTTCTGGATCATTATTAATATTTTTATCAGCCCAAGCATTAGTTGAATGGATTAATAATGTGAAACCTTTTGGTCTCATTGGTTTTGAACTATTTACCGAAATCCAACTTATATCTGCTTCAGAAATAAGAGCCGCATCCCATGATAGATTTAACGGTTCTTTAAAACCTAGCATTAATGAAAAGCAACCTAACATTTTTTTATTTAACAGTTGACTGTGGTATTTATAAATTTGTGGAAGTATTGATGCAGATTGAGGAGCTGGTGCAGTAGAAATAACCCAATCATAATCTCCTAAATTTTCTCCATTAGTATTAAAAAGATTCCAACAATCATTATTATTTTTAGTTATATTATGAATCTCAGTATTTAACTTAATATTAAGATCATCTGATAAATGTTTGAGAATATTTCTCATCCCTGGGGCCCCAACATAGTGGGGGTATTCAGAATCCCAAGTATGCTGTCTAAGTATCATATTATTCTTGAACTCAGCAAAACGAGCATCCCATCTTTGTATAATATTTTTTTTGATAATTGGCGCTATAAAGTTCTTAAAATCTTTATTTTTTGCCGTAAAGAATTGTGCGCCATGATCAAATTCATATAACTTAGATCTTCGAGTAGAAATTCTTCCACCAACATCTCTTGATTTCTCAAATAAAGTTATAAAATTATCTTTCTTAAGATGTTTGGCAAGAGTTATAGCAGAAATTCCTGTACCAATAATAGCAATCTTCATTTTTAATTAATAAATATTTTGAAAGTGAGATTTTACTCTAAAGTAGTATTATTTTGTAAAGTCAAAGTCACGAATAAAGTGACAGCTATATCCTTCTGGATTTTTAATGAGGTACTCTTGATGAGATTCTTCAGCTGTATAAAAATTAGTAAAAGCTGAAATTTCAGTGACAATAGGTTTCTCCCATACTAAAGATTTATCAATTAAATCAATAACTTGATTAGAAACAATTTTCTGATTTTGGTTAGTATAAAAAATTGCAGATCGGTATTGAGTTCCGTTGTCATTTCCTTGTTGATTAAGAGTGGTTGGATTATGCATTTTAAAAAAATTAAGAAGTAATTTTTTAAAACTTAATTTGTTAGTATCAAATTGAATTTTAATAGTTTCTGCATGCCCAGTATCACCTCTTGTAACTTCTTTGTAAGAAACATTTTTAATATGACCACCAGAAAAACCAACTTCTGTATTTACTACTCCAGGAATTTTTCTGATCAAATCCTCTAGGCCCCAATAGCAACCTCCAGCTAAATAAGTTGTTTCAATAGGTTTATTAGCAAAAGTTAAATTAGACATTAATAAGATTAATACAATATATTTTCTCAAGTATATTATTATAAAATATTTGAAAGATTTAGTGAATAAGAGTAGATTAATTAATATTTATTTCTAATAGTTATTTATGATTGGTAAAACTGAAACTGTGGTTGCAATCGCTATATTGGGTGTTGGATATTCTGAAAGTAGAGATTATTTTGAGGATTATAAAAATACCATAGTTGATTATTATTGTGATCATTATCAAAAAATTTACGAAGCAGATACTGAGGCTATCAATCCTCAAGAATTATATGATGAAATTTTTCAAACGTGTGCTGATTTAAAAGTATTAATTATGGGAAAAGATCAAGCTGAAGAAAATACTGAATCATTTGAACGACATCTAAAAAGAACCTCAAAATTAAGGAAAAGATTTTTTAGAGAATTAAGATTTGATAATGGTATTTTCGAAGATGATCGTGATGACGATGAAGTTGCAAATCAAATTGATAAATCTAAAGAAAAAATGGGATTCTAAAATTATTATAAGTAATTGATTAAATTAATATTTTAATTAATTTTTATCATTAATTCATTACGCCGGAAAAAAGGCAGTGTCCATGGAGGATTATACCTAGCAATTTTTACTGTCCCAGTTGCCGTTAACTTTTTTTCTTTAATGAATTCAAAAAGTAATTTTACTTGTTCATTATAATTTGATGCTCTCACCAAACCAGAAAAAACAATTACTGCATACTTCTCTATCGGTAAAGTAATAATATTAATATTTCTATTATTGGGTTTGGGTAACGTATTTAATGAATATTCTTTTGGCATGACAAAAGACACAATCCATTCATTATTTTTTCCTTCAGTTATAACGGGGGCTGTCATTTCTATCTTGTCAGATTTAGGAACCATTTCAACAGGAGCCGTCATATCAATTTTTGTATCACCCTTAATACTGGTATTATTTCCAAATATAAAATCTGCAAGCGCCTTGAATCCTTCTGATGAGGCTTCATTAAAATTACCTGTCACTGAAACCTGAGCTAAAATTTTGGGGGCATATTGCCTTATTTCAAACCTATCTTCTTTAGAAATTAAATTGAATTCTGGTTCATCTACTCCAATAAAAATATTTGAAAAAATTTTCCCAATGTTCATTATTGGTTCATTAACTGCCATAACAATATTTGAAAACATTAAAGTAAGGATTAAAAAGATTGTAATTTTCATAATTTATTATAATCAATTTTTTGCCATCTTTATTAATTAAGGCTAAATTATTAATATGAATCAATAAGGAATCATAAATGATCAATCTGAAAAGAAATAATAAGCAAGAACTCGTTGACGCTAAGGGCATAAGAAAAGAATCATCTATATATAAACCAAATCAGAAAGAAAATTTCAAATTAAGTCGGAGTAAATTTGAAGATTTTTTAAAATGTCAGAGGTGTTTTTATTTAGATCGAGTTAAAGGACTTATTAGACCAGGTATGCCAAGCTGGACTTTAAATGAGACTACCGACCTTTTATTAAAAAAAGAATTTGATCAATGTCGTGAGGATCAAGTTGCCCATAGATTGTTCTCTAAAAATAGATTAGACCACCTAGTACCTTTTAAACATGAGCAAATGGATAAGTGGCGTGATTCTCTTCGACATGGACTTATTGCACGCTTTGAGGATACAAATATAATTCTTAGTGGAGGCATTGATGACATTTGGCAGGATACTAATACTAAAGAATTAATTGTTGTTGATTATAAAAGTCAGGCCAGTTCATATGAAGTAAAAGCTGAATCCTACCTTAATTCAGGTTGGCATGAAGGTTATAAAAACCAGATGGATTTTTATAATTACTTACTGAATCTAATGGGATTTAAGACAGCAGATACTTCTTATTTTTTAGTAGTAAATGCTAATAGGGCTGCTGATGGATTTCATGGGGTAATGGAATTTAGTGAAACATTAATACCTTATCACTATGATACTTCTTGGATTCCTGAAAAAGTTAATGAAATGATTAAATGTATGAATCATGATGAAGTGCCTAAAAATCACCCTAGCTGTGAAAATTGTGCTTATAGTAAGCAAATTTTCAATTTGGTCAAAAATAAATCATAAAAAAATTAAATCTTTATTTTGGCGGAGAGCGAGGGATTCGAACCCTCGATACAGGTTAACCCCGTATACTTCCTTAGCAGGGAAGCGCTTTCAACCACTCAGCCAGCTCTCCTAGAAGGCGGTAACATACTTTAAAAATTATTATAAATCAATACTTTTTTAAGCATCTGCTAGGTTAAATGCTTTATGTAATGATGTAACTGCTTTCTTTAAAGACTTTTCTTCCAAAATCACAGAAATTTTTATTTCACTAGTTGAAATCGTACTTATGTTAATACCTTCTTCAGCAAGCGTTCTGAACATTTTACTTGCAACTCCAACATTTGATCGCATACCAACTCCAACTATTGATAATTTTGCAATTTTGTTATCACTATTTATTTCTCGGGCTTTCACATGCTGCTTTACTTTTTTATTGAGGATGTTTAAAGTTTTATCCATATCATTTTGATGAACTGTAAATGTAAAGTCAGTTAACCCATCTGTACCAATATTTTGAATAATCATATCAACATCTATATTAGCTTCTGCAACAGGCCCCAGAATTTGGTAGGCTATTCCTGGCATGTCCGGGATTCCCAATAAAGACAATTCTGCCTCATCTTTAATAAAAGCAATTCCTGAAACAATCGGTTCTTCCATATTTTTTTTATCCTCAAAAGTAATAATTGTACCCTCTCCAGATGTATGAAAACTCGAGAGAACCCTTAGTTTAACTTTGTATTTACCTGCAAATTCTACTGCTCTTGTTTGGAGAACTTTTGATCCTAAACTTGCCATTTCTAACATTTCCTCAAAAGTAATCGAATCTAGTTTTTTTGCTTCAGGAACCATTCTTGGGTCAGTTGTATAAATTCCATCGACATCAGTATAAATTTGACATTCTTCTGCTTTAAGAGCAGCTGCAAGTGCTACAGCAGTTGTATCTGAGCCTCCTCTTCCAAGTGTGGTTATATTACCCTCAATATCTGAACCTTGGAATCCAGCTACTACTACAACATAACCATTATTTAAATCTTTTTTAATCAATTTTGAATCAATATTTTCAATTCGAGCTTTTGTATGCGATTTATTTGTAAGTATTTTAACTTGATGTCCTGCATAACTTTTAGCTTTTATTCCTAGATTTATCAAGGCTAAAGCAGTGAGTCCACTAGTAACCTGTTCTCCAGTTGATACAATACTATCCATTTCTCGTGGTTCAGGTGATCGCATCATTTTCTCTGCCAGCTTAATTAATTTATTTGTTTCACCAGACATTGCGGATACGACTACAACTATTTTGTTTCCATTAGAAGCAAATTTAGCAACTTTTTCTGCTACAGCTTTTATTTTTTCTGGACTAGCTACTGAAGTACCACCAAATTTTTGTACGATTATTGACATAATTTATAATTTATAATTTATTTCTTAAGATTTTCTTTGATGAGGTCAAATGCTTCTGGGATTAGATTAATTTCAGTGCCCCCCGCCATTGCCATATTTCTTTTACCACCACCTTTACCACCAACTTTTTCTCCGAGTTGTTTTGCAATATCACCAGCATCGATTGAATCAATAAGATTGTCTGTTACTCCAATAACAAAAGAAATTTTATTATTATTGACCGAGCATAGTATTATAACGGCACTTTTAAGAATATCCTTTAATTTATCAATCATTTCTCTTAATTGATTTGAATCTTGATTATCAATTAATTCTGCTAAATACGAAAAATTTTTAATTTTAATAGCATTGTTTACAATCTCATTACCTTCATTTGAAGCAATTTTAGATTTAAGAGTATTAATTAGTTTCTCATTTTCTTTAATTTGAGATAAAAGCTGATTTAATTTTTCGGGAATATCTTGAGTTCCAGTTTTTAGTTCTAAAGCAAGTTTTTCTAATATATTTTCTTGCTGCTCCATAATTTCAATTAAATTTAACCCAGTTGAAGCTTCAATTCTTCTGATACCAGATGCTATCCCAATTTCTGATTGTATTTTAAATAATCCAATATCACCCGTTTGATTAACATGAGTTCCTCCGCAAAGCTCAGCACTATTTCCAATATTTAAAACTCTTACCTGCTCATTATATTTTTCTCCAAATAACATCATAGCTCCTTCTTTTTGAGCTTCATCTATTTTCATGAGTCTAGTTTGAGTAGATTGATTTTTTAAAATTTCCGTATTTACAATTGTTTCTATTTCTTTGATTTCTTTTGTGGCTAAGGCTTTGTGGTGAGAAAAATCAAAACGCGTTTTTGCACTATCAACTAGCGACCCTTTTTGCTCAACATGATCACCAAGAATCATTTTTAGAGCTTTATGTAAAAGGTGAGTAGCAGAGTGATTTCTCTTTACATTACTTCGATGATGAATATTAATTATCGCTTTACCTTTATCTTTTAGTTTAATCGACCCAGACTGAACAAAACCTAAATGTCCAAAAACATCAGATTTAATTTTATAGGTATCGTTAACGATAAATTCATAATTTTTTCCTTGAATTACACCAATATCTCCAACTTGCCCGCCTGATTCTGCATAGAATGGTGTTTGGTTTAAGATAAGAATTCCTTCGTCACCCTTGGAAAGTGTTTTTGAAAGGTCTTCATCTTTAAATATTCCATCAATGATCACTTGACATTCATTATGTTCATAACCAATAAAAACTGTATCTTTACCTTGATAATTTAGTGTTGGTTTATTTTTGAATTTACCAGCTTCTCTAGCTCGGTTTTTTTGTTTACTCATTTCCTTTTCAAATTCTTTTTGATTAATAGTTAGGTTATATTCTCTACAAATATCTGCAGTTAAATCTAAAGGAAAACCAAAGGTATCATGAAGTTTAAAAGCTAATGTTCCAGGTAATATTTTCTTTTTTTGACCTGTTATTTTTTTTATTGATTCATCTAATATGAGCATTCCATTTTCAATAGTTTCAAAGAATTTTTCTTCTTCTAACTTTATTTCATTTATTATTTTTTCTTCTTTATCTTTTTTTATAGCAAAATCACTTTTCATTAAATTTATTAGAGTAGGTATCATTTTGAAAAAAAATGGCTTGCGACAACCTAATTTATAACCATGCCTTATTGCTCTTCTAACGATTCTTCGTAAAACATAACCTCTACCTTCATTTGAAGGCATTACTCCATCGGATATTAAGAATGTAGTTGCACGAATATGATCTGAAAGAACTTTTAAAGAAGGATGATCCTTATCTTTAATTTTTGTGATTTCCATAGCTTTATTAATTAAAGATTTAAATAAATCAATTTCATAATTTGAATGCACACCTTGAAGGACTGCTGAGATTCTTTCTAAGCCCATACCTGTGTCTACAGAGGGTTTAGGAAGTTTTTTCATATTTCCTGTTTCATCTCGATCATATTGCATGAATACTAGGTTCCAGATTTCAATATAACGGTCACCTTCTTCATTTTTAGATCCAGGCGGCCCACCAGGAATAGAGTCACCATGATCATAAAAAATTTCAGTACATGGTCCGCAAGGCCCAGTATCCCCCATCATCCAAAAATTGTCCGAGGAATATTTAGAGCCTTTATTATCTCCAATACGAATAATTTTTTTATCTGGAAGCTTAATTATTTTTGACCATATATCATATGCCTCTTGATCATCTTCATAAACTGTTACCAAAAGTTTATCTTCTGGGACTTTATAAATTTTAGTTAAAAGCTCCCATGCATATTCAATGGCTTCTTTTTTAAAGTAGTCACCAAAACTAAAATTTCCCAACATCTCAAAAAATGTATGATGTCTTGCAGTATAGCCAACATTTTCTAGGTCATTGTGTTTTCCTCCAGCTCGAACACATTTTTGACTTGATGTAGCAGTTTTAAATTTTGTTTTTTTAGTACCGAGAAAGATATCTTTAAATTGATTCATTCCAGCATTTGTAAATAATAACGTAGGATCTTCAAAAGGAAGTAAACTACTTGAATTAACCACTTCATGCCCTTTGCTCTTAAAAAATTCTAAGAACATAGATCTAATCTCAGCTGTTGTAAGCATGTGTTTTTTTAATGTCATAACAATTCAGGTGATTTTCCAGATAAAATTTGATGGATTATAGATAGTTCAATACCTCTACTTTGCATAAATCTTATTTGTTTAGCTTTTTCATCAATTGTAACTGGTATCTGGTTAAATTTTTTCTCCCATATTTGCTTAGCTAAAAAGAATTCGTCATTTTTAATTTCTTCAATAACTCGAATTATTATAGATTCATCTACTCCACGCATTTTAAGTTCGTGTGCAATTTTTCTGGTACCAAATTTCCTTTTTTTTGTAGATACAAATTGTTCGGAAAATCTATCATCAGATAACCAATCTTTCTTTTCTAATTCATCAAGAATCAATTCCAAATGAGTTTTACTTATTTCAAGAGATTCAGAATACGATAGAATTTTTTTTCTTAATTCCATTCTTGAATAATCTCTCTTACCTAAATAATAAAGAGCTCTTTTTTTTAGTTTTATCTGATTATTTGTATTATTCGTCAGTTTGCGTATCTTCCTCTTCAAAATTTTCTATTTCTTGGTTAGCTTCAGTAAGGCTAGATTGATCTCTAATAAGATTTTCTATCTCTTTTGACACCTCAGGGTTATCTTTTAAATAATCTCTAGCATTGTCTTTACCTTGCCCAATTTTTTCTCCTTTATAGCTGTACCAAGACCCAGATTTTTCTACTAAATCTAGATTTACTCCCTCGTCTATAATTTCACCTTCCAGGGATATTCCTTCTCCGTATAAAACATCAAATTCGGCCTTTTTAAATGGTGGAGCAACTTTATTTTTAACTACTTTGACTCTTGTTTCTGCTCCAATAACCTCATCTCCTTTTTTAATGGCTCCAATCCTTCTAATATCTAGACGTACAGAAGAATAAAATTTTAGTGCATTTCCTCCTGTGGTAGTTTCTGGATTACCAAACATTACGCCAATTTTCATCCTCAATTGATTAATAAAAATAACTAACGTATTAGTTCTTTTTATATTGCTTGTTAGTTTTCTTAGAGCTTGTGACATCAGTCTAGCTTGTAATCCCATATGAGAATCACCCATATCACCCTCTATTTCTGCCCTGGGTGTGAGTGCAGCAACCGAGTCAATAACAACAATGTCAACCGAACCACTTCTAACTAACATATCAGTAATTTCGAGTGCTTGTTCACCAGTATCCGGCTGTGAAATTAATAAGTCTTCAATATTTACACCTAATTTAGCTGCATATTGAGTATCTAATGCATGTTCTGCATCTATAAATGCTGCTGTACCACCAATTTTCTGCATCTCAGCAATAACTGATAAAGTTAATGAAGTTTTACCTGACGATTCTGGTCCATAAATTTCGACTACTCTACCGCGCGGTAAGCCACCAATACCCAATGCTATATCTAGCCCTAAAGAACCTGTAGAAACTGATTGAAT
>JAOMCC010000008.1 GCA_028344855.1 Nitrosomonadales bacterium
GACATTAATGCCTCAAGACTTTTTACCAACCCAGTTACTTCGCTCTTTGATAGTAATGGATACTGATGTAGCTCAATCACTAGGAGCGCTTGAATTAGATGAAGAAGATCTTGCATTAGTTACATTTGCCTGTCCTGCTAAATATGAGTATGGTTCTGCCTTAAGAGATAGTCTGCAAAAAATTGAGAAGGATGGTTAAAAATGGCGTTTCGTAAATTCTTTGATTCTATTGAGCCAAATTTCGAAAAAGATGGTAAATACGAAAAATTTTATCCACTTTATGAAATGGTTGAGACGATTTTCTATACAAGCAGCACAGTAACTAAAGCTGCCCCTCATGCTCGAAGCTTTGTGGATATGAAAAGAATAATGACTTATGTAGTTATTTCTTTAATTCCTTGCATTTTATGGGCATTTTATAATACAGGCCTACAAACAAATCTAGCCCTAGAAAATTTAAACTCATCTGACTTAGCAGGTTGGAGGATATGGTTACTACAATTATTTGGAATACCTTTCAACTCTAATAGTATTTTTGCCAATATGGCTCATGGCGCCTTATACTTTTGCCTATTTATATAATGACTTTAGTTGCTGGTGGCTTGTGGGAAGTTTTTTTTGCAACAACCAGAGGTCATGAAGTAAATGAAGGTTTTTTAGTTTCATCCATGTTATTTTCTTTAACATTGCCAGCAACAACACCTCTTTGGATGGTTGCATTAGGTATCTCTTTTGGGGTTGTTGTAGGAAAAGAAGTTTTTGGTGGAACAGGGAAAAATTTTTTAAATCCTGCATTAACTGGTAGAGCATTTTTATATTTTGCTTACCCAGCTTATATGTCTGGTGATTCTGTCTGGACTCCAGTTGATGGTATTTCATCAGCAACCTCATTAGGTATATCAGCTTCCGAAGGCTATGAATCTCTTGTGGGTTATGGAATTACATGGTCAGATGCCTTTTTTGGCACAATACAAGGTTCACTAGGAGAAACGTCGACCCTAGCATGCATAATTGGTTTATGTTTTTTACTTGCAACTAGGATAGCAAATTATCGAATGATAGTTGGCTGCTTGGTTGGTATGATAGTATTTTCTTCTTTTTTAAATTTGATTGGTTCTGATACAAACCCAATGTTTAGTATGCCATGGTATTGGCATCTCGTAATAGGTAGTTACGCTTTTGGGCTAGTATTTATGGTTACAGAGCCAGTTTCTGGTAGTCATACAAATACGGGACGATATATTTATGGTGCTTTAATAGGTTTTATGGTGATAATGATAAGAGTTCTAAATCCAGCGTTTCCTGAGGGAATGATGCTTGCAATATTATTTGGTAATGTATTTGCTCCTCTAATTGATCATTTTGTTGTTAAAGCAAATATTCTTAGGCGGAGGGTAGCACTCAATGTCTAGTGAAAAAGATAATATTTTTTCTAAATTTAAAAATTTACCAATTGATAGCATTCCCAAAACTATACTTGTTGCAATAACGCTTTGCCTTTTTTGCTCAATGATAGTTTCTTTAGCGGCTGTAAAACTCAAATCAATCCAGGAAGAAAACCAAGTTCGTGATAAACAGAAAAATATATTGCAAGTTGCAGGACTATATTCTGAGGGCATGAATATAGATGAATCTTTTGGCTCTTTTGAGCCAAGAATTGTGGATATTGAAAATGGTTTATTTACAGATAAATTTAATCCAAGGACCTTCAATGATCTTAAAGCATCATCAAATCCATCATTAAGTATTGCTCTTAAAGATGACCCGGCCTCTATTGGAAGGCGTTCAAATTTTGCAACGGTTTATTTACTGAAAAATAACGATGGAACTATCGATAAATTAATCTTACCAATACATGGGTATGGATTATGGTCGACTTTATATGGTTTTGTTGCTTTAGAAGAAGATACTAATGAAATTTTTGGTCTTCAATTTTATAAACACGCAGAAACTCCAGGTTTAGGCGCTGAAGTTGATAATCCAAAATGGAAGGCTCAATGGAAAGGTAAAAATCTTAGGGATAAAGATGAGAAATTGATGATACAGGTTTCAAAAACTCCTGGTCCGAGTAAATACCATATAGATGCAATTGCAGGCGCAACTCTAACTTCTAATGGAGTTAATAGTTTAGTTAGATTTTGGGTAGGTGAAGCAGGATTTAAGAAATTTCTTACTAATTTTAAAAATGGAAAAACTTAATGTCTCAAACTAGAAAAAAACTTCTTGTAGATCCTCTTGTAGACAATAATCCCATAGCTCTTCAAGTCTTAGGAATTTGTTCAGCGTTGGCTGTAACGTCATCGCTAAAAGTTGCCTTTGTTATGTCTCTTGCAGTTATTGCAGTTACTGGTTTTTCATCCTTTTTTATATCAATTTTGAGAAATCATATTCCTACATCTATTAGAATTATTGTACAGATGACAATTATTGCTTCTTTAGTTATTGTTGTAGATCAAATACTAAAAGCCTATGCCTATGAAATATCTAAAACTCTATCTGTTTTTGTTGGCCTAATTATTACAAATTGTATTGTTATGGGAAGAGCAGAAGCTTTTGCTATGCAGAATAGACCAATTGATTCTTTTGTTGATGGAATTGGAAATGGCTTAGGTTATGGTTTGTTATTAATGTGTGTTGGCGTGGTGAGAGAATTATTTGGGGCAGGTTCACTATTTGGAATTGTAATATTAAATCCAGTAGGCGATGGTGGATGGTATGTACCAAATGGTTTATTGTTACTTCCCCCATCGGCTTTTTTCATAATAGGTTTTTTAATATGGGGTTTAAGGGTTTGGAAAAAGTCCCAAGTTGAAGAGCCTGAATTCAAAATTCAAACGGTTGAGGATCATTGATGGAGGGCTTAATTTCATTGGCAGTAAAAGCTATTTTTGTTGAGAATTTAGCCTTGTCTTTTTTTCTGGGTATGTGTACTTTTATTGCAGTATCTAAAAAAATAACGACTGCAATAGGTTTGGGTATCTCAGTTATGGTTGTTCAATCAATTACAGTCCCGGCGAATAACTTAATTCTTACCTATCTATTAAAGCCTGGCGCTTTAAGTTGGGCAGGTTTTTCTGATGTAGACCTTACATTCCTTGGTTTAATTTCATACATAGGCGTGATTGCTGCATTAGTACAGATATTAGAAATGATTTTGGATAAGTACTTTCCCCCACTCTATAATGCTTTGGGTATTTTTCTACCTCTAATAACTGTAAACTGCGCAATTTTAGGTGGTTCTTTATTTATGGTTGAACGAGACTATAATTTTTCCGAAGCTTTAACATACGGAGTGTCTTCTGGTTTTGGATGGGCTTTGGCAATTACGGCAATGGCAGGGGTCAGAGAAAAATTAAAATACAGTGATATACCTGAAGGCTTGCAAGGGCTCGGTATAACTTTTATTACAGCTGGCTTAATGTCAATGGCATTTATGTGCTTTTCTGGTGTTAAATTATAAGGATTTTTATGGATACTTTTATTCTCGGAGTTACGCTTTTTACTTTAATAGTATTGGCCTTAGTGACAATAATTATTTTTGCCAGAAGTAAATTTGTATCATCTGGTGAAGTGAATATCACTATTAATGGCGAAAAAAAAATAAAAGTTCCTACAGGTGGGAAACTACTTCAGTCATTAGCTGCAGAAAAATTATTTGTACCCTCTGCATGTGGTGGAAGCGGAACATGTGCTCAATGTAAAGTTAGAATACATTCTGGAGGTGGTTCTATATTACCAACTGAAGAAGATTTCATCAGTAAAAAAGATGCATCTTGTGGAGATAGACTTTCTTGCCAGGTAGCTGTTAAACAAGATATGGAAATCGAGGTTCCTGAGGAAGTTTTTGGAGTTAAAAAATGGCAATGTAAAGTTTTAAGTAATGATAATGTTGCTACATTTATAAAAGAATTGATTTTAGAATTACCAAAAGGAGAAGATGTAGATTTTAAAGCAGGTGGCTATATTCAAATTGAAGCTCCAAAACATCAACTCTCCTATAAAGAGTTTGATATCGCAAAAGAATATCATGAAGACTGGGATAGATTTAAGATATGGGATGTCAATTCTTCAGTTGATGAACCAATTGAAAGAGCATATTCAATGGCTAATTATCCGGCTGAAAAAGGAATTGTAATGCTTAATGTCAGAATTGCTACACCCCCGCCTGGAACATCAGGGATACCTGCAGGAAAGATGTCTTCTTATATATTTAACTTAAAAAAAGGAGATAATGTAACGATTTCAGGACCTTTTGGAGATTTTTTTGCACGTGAAACAAAAAAAGAAATGATATTTATAGGTGGTGGAGCAGGAATGGCGCCAATGAGAAGTTTAATTTTTGATCAAATGAAAAGGATTAGAACAAATCGTAAGGCATCATTTTGGTATGGGGCTCGATCTAAAAAAGAAATGTTTTATAGTAAAGATTTTGAAAAACTACAAAAAGAAAATAAAAATTTTTCGTGGCATGTTGCTTTATCAGACGCACTTCCAGAAGATAAATGGAAGGGTCATACTGGGTTTATACACAACATTTTATATGATCTATATTTAAAAGATCATCCAGCGCCCGAAGACTGTGAATATTATTTATGCGGCCCACCAATAATGAACGTATCAGTTATAAATATGTTGATAGATTTAGGTGTTGATAGAGAAGATATTATGCTAGATGATTTTGGTGGTTAACAAATGTATTCACCACGCTCGCTCATAAGCAAAAACTTGTAATTCTGCAATTAATTCTTTTTGATAATTAATCATTTCTTTAACAAGATCACCTTGAGAAACCATACCTATAACTTTACCTCCATCTATTACAGGCATATGTCTAATTCTTTTATCGGTCATAATTTGAAGGCCTTTTTCAAATTTATCTTTTGCTGAAAGTGTCAATACTTTTTTAGTCATAATTTCTTCGACTGTTGTCTCCTTAGAAGATTTACCTTCTAAAATAATTTCGCGAGCATAATCTCTTTCCGAAATGACACCAACCATCTTCGAGCCATTCATAACTATTAATGCTCCAATCTTATGTTTAGCCATAATTGTAAGTGCTTCAAGAACTGATTTCTTTTGGTCAACTGTTAAAAGTTCTTTTATATCTTTTTCATTAATTATTTCTATTAATGTTCTTGTGTTATTAGTTCTTTTTTTCATTTTATAGTTTTTTTAACATTTAAAAGATTTAGAATAACCAACTTTTAGAAATTTCGCAAAATATTTAGCTTTATTTTCTCTAAATTTTTTAGCTTTAGATATAAGTCCTTAATGATCTTAATATTGATAAAATAACACTATCCCAATTATTAATTTCTTTTTGTCTAAATAAAGTTGCTGAAGAGTACCATGGACTATCAATTCTATCTATCATCCAACGATAATCCGCTACATATGGTAATAAAATCCATAAAGGTTTATCTAAAGCTCCTGTAAGATGGGCTACAGACGTATCGACTGATATTACTATGTCCATTTCAATTATTAATGCTGCTGTGTCTGAAAAATCCTCAATCTCTTTATGATAATCATAAATATTTTTTGATTGAGATAAAAAATTCTTATCTATATTTCTCACTTCTTTATGAAGAGAATAGAAGTTAAAAGGTAAATCAAATAAAGATGCAAATTGTTCAAGTCTAAGACTTCTAATGTTATCAGTACCATAATTCTTTGCACCTGACCAAGCTATACCTATTCTTAAATTCTTCTTAGGTCCAAGCTTTAATTTCCACAATTCTGATCTATCAGGATTTGACTTTATATAAGGAACAGATAATGGAATACTTTTTAAAGTTGTCTTAAAAGCAAGTGGTAAGCTCATTATGGGGCAATAAAAATCAAATTTAGGCAAAGGTTTGCCTTTCTTAATTATATTATTTTTTTTATTTTGGGATTTAATTAAATGAAAAAACTCTTTTGGTGTTTCTAGTAAGATTTTTGCCCCAAGTTTTTCTAATAACTCACAATATCTATAAAACTGAATAAAATCGCCTAAACCTTGCTCAGCAGAAACTAAAATTGTTTTATCTTGAATTGACTCAGATCCAAGCCACAAAGGTTTTTTAAAATCACGATAATCTTTTTTTTGTGGTCCTTTCCAGCGCCATTCAAAAAGTTTCCAACCTTCTTTGTATTCTCCTAGAAGTAATTTTATAATCGCAATATTAGTAAGAGCATCTGCATAATTTGGATCTATTTTTATCGCTTGGTCATAACTTTCTATTGCCTCATCAAATCGACCAAGCTCAGTTAATGCATTGCCTCTATTATTAAAAGCTGTTACATAATTTGGTTTTAATTTAATTACCAAATCAAAATCTTTCAATCCCTCTAAGAAGCGCATAAGTTTACATAAAATGACCCCTCGATTAAGAAATGCGTCTACAAAATTAGGTTTAATACTAATGATTTCATCATAAATGAGTAAGGCTTTATCTAAATCATTAGAATTTGAGTAATTTTTTGCTTTGGTAAATAGTTCGTTAACATTTATTGATGATTTATTAATAGTCAAAATTATCTTTTAAATCTATAAAATTTTTAAATGAAAATTTAATATACATTCAATTATAATAGGTAAAACCAATATTATAAATTGTAATATTCCAACTTATGAAAAAAGTAAATAATGAACTCCCGGAGCCATTCAACTTTATGTTAGAAAATTACAATTATTGTAAAAATAATTTACCTCCAAATCAAAAAAGTGGTCATTGGGATATTTTTCCTGAAGATTATGAAAAATCAATTGGGCAAATAAATGCTTGGACAACATTTTTGAGAAATCCCCTATCTCTAGGTTTTAACGATTCGTTAATTCCTTATGATAACGCAAGATTTAGTTCTGATAAGAAATATAATGGTATTGATCCTTGGCAAAGGAGAAAAGAACATAATTATGAAATACTTATTGAAGAAAATATTAAAAATCCAAAAGAACAAGAAAATATAATTCAAGTTATCAATTTAATTTTCTCAATATGTGGTGCTGATTTTACCTTAAATAATCTTGAAAATGAGATAGGCTCTCCACAAAAATATTTACTTAGTTATAAATCAAAAAATTTTTATTGTAATGCCCATGACTTATCAAATATTTACTATTTTTGGCAAATATCAAGAGCTGCAGATGTATTTCTAAAAAGTGAATCACCTGTAATAGCAGAAATTGGTGCAGGTTATGGAGGTATTATTTCAAAAACTAAAAAAAAATATCCAAAAGCACGTTTTGTTATTTTTGATCTTCCTGAATTATCTGCTGTTCAAACATATTATATTTACAATACTTTTCCTAAATCAAAAATCTTTTATTTAAAGGATCTTGTTGAACGAGGTGATAAAATATTTAATGAAGAATTTGATTTTATGATTCTTCCTGGCTGGATGATTAATAAAGTTCCAGATAAATATTTTGATTTAATAATAAATATGAGGTCTATGATGGAAATGTCACTTGAAATTATTAACTTTTATTTCAAACATATTCACAGAACAGCAAAGAATGACAGTTTATTTGCTTGTTTCAATAGATACCATAAAAAATCTCATAGCGAAGAAAATATAATAATGAAAAATTATCCTTTTGATGAATTTTGGATTCCAGTAATTTCGCAAACATCAATTTACCAAAACCATATTCATGATCTTATATTAAAGAGACAAGATAATAAGAGTGAATTTCATATTCGAGAAATTTTAAAGTCTCTCCCCCCCTTTTAATTAATCAAACTTTTGGAGATTTTTCTTTATTTTTTTAAATAAATTTGGCCAAGTAATATCCTCTTCTTGCCTATAAATTTTAACTGAATTGTACCAAGGACTATCATTTCTATTAACCATCCATCCCCACCAAGAACCATAAGTCAGAAGAACATGAACTTCTTTTCCAAGAGCTCCACTCAATTGGCAAGTAATATTATCAATTGAAACTACAGTATCGCAAACTTGAATTAAAGAGGTAAGTCCATCAATATCATTAAAATTATCAATTTTTTCATATGAAATAATATCTATTCCTAATTCCTTTTTAACTTCTTTAATTTCATTTTTTGTATCACCATACTGTAAATTTAGGAATGAATAGCCATCTAAAGCTAGCATTTGAATAAACTTTTTTAGTGATAATGTTTTATGAATTCCAGTTTTTGGGCTCACACTCCTCCAACTGATGCCACAAATTTTATTATTTTTTGGAATTAAAGATAAAATATCTTTTTTAATTTCTGCAGTTCTAAATTCATCATCTTTTAAAAAACCAAAACGTGAATTATCGAAATCTTTTTCTTCATTTCTAAAATATTTACATAAGCTCCCCATGGCAATATGCTCATCATAATCAAATGGCACAGGTTTATTTTCAGGATAAAAAGAACAAAGATGGCCAAAAGATCTCGTAAGGAGTGGGATTAGTCGCGGTTCAACTTGAACCACAAAACTCTCACACTTATTATTAAGTTCATTAAATAAGGCACTGTACATTACTTGGTCTCCAACACCCTGCTCCCCCCAAACTAATAATTTACATTTTCTTCTTCCATTCCACTCTTGGCGGTTAGTTTTTAATTTTGGTGAAAAAAGCTTTTCCAAATCCCATCTTGATTCAAATAAATTCCATCCGTTCTTAAAATCACCAAATAATAAAAGTAATGTTGCTTTTGCAAATTTATATTTTGCGAAATTAGGTTCAAGCTTTATAGCTTCATCAAAACTATTTTTAGATAAATTAAAATTTCTTGATTGCATCGCAGCAATTCCAAGATTAAAAAATGCTAAAGAAAAATCTGGTTTAATTTTAATTGCATTCTTTGCAGAAATAATAGCTTCATCAAATTCTCTAAGATTTTCAAGTGTATTAGCTTTATTACAAAAAGCATCAGCATTTTTGGAATTAAGTTTAATAGATTTATCATAGCTATCTAAAGCTTTTATAAATTCAAATTTGTCACTAAGGACATTAGCCTGATAAAAATATAAATCTGCATTATTTGGTGAAATTTTCAAAGCTTGGCTGCATGCTAATAAACTCTTTTCTAAATCTCCATTTAATCTCAAAACATTAATTTTTTTTGTATATGCTTTTATATTGTTCGGTGATAATTTTATTGCTTCCTCATAACATGAAATTGCTCTTTCATATTGATTTAATGGAACATAACAATCACCACCAACAATATATAAAATCGGATCATTAGGAAAATCATGAGTAAGTTTATCTAAAGCTAATAATGCTTCTTTAAAATTACCTTCAAAATAAGATTTATAAACAGCAGCTAAATCACTCTCTGAAGCCTTTACATTATTTATATCAGATGTCATTTATTTTGCTTCAATATTTTTAGTTTTAAGACCCTCATGAAATCTATCATAAGCTTGTATATATCCAGATTCAATATTCTTTGCGTATTCACCAATATCATTTACTGGAGATGATATGACATTTAATATAAGTTTATCTTTGTTTTGTTTTAAGTACTTAATATTTTTTGCCAATTTAATAGCTAGAGTTTCATAATCTTAAGGCTTATTGACTCTTTAAAAATTTCTTTTGGATTAGTAGATATTTTTTTAGTAGTCATTACACTTATTTATTCGCAATTATTAAAACCTAATCAGAGCTCTATTTCACCATTTTGGGTAACTAAATGAGCATATGGCATTGGAAATAAAAGTACTCCACCATTTTGAATATAATCTTTCTCCCTGGCTACTATTTCATCCTTAAAGTACCAAGGCAATACTAACATACAACTTGGATTTTTAAGATATGCCGTCTCCTCTGAAATTAAATCAATATCACTTCCTAGTGTCTTCAACCCAACTTTACTTTTCTGTTTTTCACTGATGAATGGAATTTTTTTCTTGTCTAAACCAAAATATTGAAGGAGTACGTTACCTTTAGTTGATGCACCTAAACCAAGGATTAAGTTTCCCTTACTAATTTCACTATCAATATATTTATTTACTTTGAATTTTAAATCTTTCATTCTTGAATAAAAATTTTTATAGGCATCAGCTTCATATAGGCCCAAAGACTCCTCTTCATCAATCAGTCTAGAAAGTTCATCACTGTCTTTCATTGATTTATCTATATGAGATATAAAAACTATAGCACTTCCTCCATTGACTCTATTTTCTTCAGCATGGTGAAGGTGAAGTCCATTTGTTTTCATTAAGTATCTTAAAGTTTTTAAAGTGTAGTATTCAAGGTGTTCATGACAGATATCATAAAAATTTAGATTTTTTGTCATAGAAAGTGCATAGCTTAGCTGAATGCACCAAACGCCATCTTTATGTAAATTTTCTTTTATTGATTTAACAAAGTCATTAGGTTTATCAAGATCATAAAACATTGCACATGAAGTAAAAACTTTAACTTTATCTCCATTTAGTGCTTTAATAAATTTAGAAGAAGGGAAAAAATCATTAACTATTTGAATTGAAGATGTTACATGAGACCAATCAATATTTTTTGCTGGCTCAACTGCAATTCTTTTTAATGAATCTGGAAACCATTGAATCATGGTGCAATCGTTTGCGCCTATGTCAACAACGATATCATCAACTTTTAGCTCGACATATTCTTGTGATCTAGAAACAACTTTTTTTAAATCATTAATCATTGTTTCATTCGTACTAGATCGGTAAAAATAATTTGTATACAGCAATTCAGGATTTGTTGATTCTTTTAATTGAACCAAAGAACAATCTTTGTTATTGCATACCATTACTGTCATAGGGACTTTAATATTAGCTAATGGATTATCTATATTAGTCTCAACAAATGTTGGAGATAGAAACTGAGCTGGAATTGAAATTGCCTCGTCTAGGTCCTTACAACCACAAATTCTGCAATGCTCAATACACTTATAGTCACTTTTCATTATGAGACTAACCGGGAATAATTAATAAAAATAGTATAACTGAAAAATAAATTTATTTCGCTTCAATATGAGCAGGAATACATGAAATATGGTATCGATCGTAAGCTTGAATAAAACCTGATTCAATACTTTTTGTATACTCACAGATATTATAAACCGAAGATTTATCTACATTAGAAAGTAGTTTAAATTTTATCTCTTCAAAGTACTCAAGATTTGTTGCCAGTTTAATTGCTTTTTTTTCATATTGTAATTCAGATGATGTAATGAGCTCTGAGAGGCCTAAGTTTAATAACAAACTTGAAGCAACCATATTGGAAATTGAAGTTCCTTTTAAAGTTACAACAGGTATGCCCTGTCGAAGGAAGTCGCTTACAGTGCTATGTCCACCATATGGATAACAATCTAAAAATATATCAGCTAATTTAATTCTTTCGTAATGATCTTGCCTGTATTCTTCTACGGAAGAAAATATTAATCTATTTTCATCCATACTTAATTTTTTACATTCTTTTCTTAAATTATTAATAGCTAAATCAGAAAATCCTGGAAACCATAGAACACTCCCTGGAACACTAGAAAGTAAACGAATCCATAAATCAAACATCTTAGGTGTAATTTTCTGGCTACTATTAAAACAACAGAACACAAAGCCAGCATCAGGTAATCCTTGTGATTTTCGTGTAAAAATTTTCTTACTTACAGGAAGGTTATCTTCATTTGGCTGACAGCATTTAGGTAAATAGATAACTTTTTCTGTATAAAACTTCTGAGATTCTTTTGAGATAATAAATTTATCTGAAAAAATATAATCAATATAATTTACAGCAGTAGTTCCTGGATAACCTAAATAATTAATTTGAATCGGAGCCACTCTCATTGCAAAGATTCCTGACCTACTATTCTTAGTGTAGCAACCTAAATCAATTGCAATATCAATTTTTTTTTCTCTTGCCAATAATGCAACTTTTTTATCAGAATAGTTTTCTAAATCAAAAAATTCGTCAAAAGAATTTTTAATTCTAATTCTTGTTTCACTATTATTTTTTTTTGTGACAGAAAAACCATATAATTCAAATTTTGATTTATCATGTAATTCTAATAAACCAGCTATTAAAAAACCGACAGGATGATCACTAAAATCGCCTGAAAAATATCCTATTTTTATTTTCTTATTTTTTTTGTATTTTTTTATTGGGCCAAGGGAATCATTTAGTGGAAATTTATCATTAGCCCATACCTCAGCAGCTTTTTTTTGAATACTTAAGTCATCGAAATTATTACAAATAGCTAATGGGTGAGCTACATGAAGTTTTTGATTCAGTCTTAGCTTGATTAAGTTAAAATCATCCTCAAAATTACTCCAGTCACAAATACTATTTTTTGCATAAAACCGCTCTCCAAATACATATTTACTATTTTTGTCGATTTCTAATGCTTTAGTAAATAATATTATTGCTTTATCAATCTCTTTTACAGATTGATAAAAGTAGGCCTTTTGAACATAAGCTTCTGCTTTATTAGGATCAAGCATAATTGCTTTGTCAAAAAATAATACTGCTTGTTTATATTCATTATTTTTAGAATATGAAATAGCAAGATTAATATATACCTCGTAATCTTCATTGACTTCTAGTGATTTCCTTAAGCATTTAATTCCCTCCTCAAATTCTCCTTGATTGTTATAAATATATCCTAAATTTCTGTATGCACTCGAATTTTCGGGATTAATTTCAATTGATTTCTGATATGAACTTATTGCTTCATCGACTTTACCTAATTTATGTAAAACATTACCGTACTTAATATATGTATCTTCATTACCTGAGTCCATTTTAAATATTTTTTGGTAGGTATTAAGAGATTCTTTTAGCTTTCCAGAATCGTATAGCATTTCAGCTTTGTTAATATATGCATCAATATAATTGGGACTTAAATCAATAATTTTTTGAAAGCACTCTATTGACTCGCTTAATCTATTTAAATGTCTAAGAGTAATTGCTTTTCTTAGGTAGGCTTTTATATAAGTTGAGTCTAGCTCAATAGACTTATCAAAAAATATTAATGCTTCATCTAATTTATTATTTAAAGAAAGTGCGATTCCTAAGTCTACTAAAACTAAAGGTTGTTTTGCATTAATTTTTAAAGATTTTTTTAATAGATTGATTCCATCAGCAAGATTCTTATTTCTTAATGATATTTGAGCTAAAAGATTAATAAGGGAAAACTCATTTGGAAAATTTTTTTCTGCTTTTTTGAGAATTACATAAGCTGACTCAAAATCATTATCCTTTAAATATTTTAATGATTCTTTTAATATATCTTCAAGATTAGTAAGATTTTTTTTTGTAACCATTATGTTATTAATTTAAAAATTAAAAAAATATTATATGGTGCCGTCGGAGAGACTCGAACTCTCACGACTTTCGTCACTACCCCCTCAAGGTAGCGTGTCTACCAATTCCACCACGACGGCAAATTTATCAGTCATGTTAGTTTGGAATATCTTGACTTACTGAGTTTGCATCAGTTTTGTCTTCAGTATTATTATTTAATTTAGAATTTTCAGTTGCAATAGTTGCTGCTGCAGATGTTTTATGTTTGCTGCTTGCAATAAATGCTAAAGCAATACTCGTACAAAAAAATAAAGTTACGCTAATTGATGTAGCACGTGTTAAGAAATTTGAAGACCCTTGTACACCAAAAACACTTCCTGAATTCCCTCCTCCAAAAGCTGCTCCTGCATCAGCACCTTTTCCATGCTGAATCAAGACTAGCCCAATAACTGTAATACTGACAATAACGTGAATAATTAAAATTAAATTTTCCATATTAAAAAAGACCTATTATAAGATTTATTTATTTACCATTTTCTGCTCTAGAACAAATATGACTGAATTCATCAAAATTAACTGATGCTCTTCCAATTAATACTCCATCCAAGCTCTCAGAAGCAAATAATTGTAACGCATTTTTTGGGTTTACGCTTCCACCATAAATAATATTAAAATTTTTAAATTCTTTTTTATTCTCACAAACAAGGTTTCTTATAAAAATACACATTTTATTAGCTTGGTCTGGTGAAGCAGCCATATCTGATCCAATCGCCCATATGGGCTCATATGCAATAATAGAATTTTCAAAGATTTCATTGCCAAAAATTTTAATAATAGTTTTAATTTGTGATGAAACTACACTTTCCATGATTCCAGCTTCTCTCTCTATCAGAGTCTCTCCAACACATAAAACCGGTATCATTTTATATTTTTTTATTTTCTCAAATTTAGCTGCAATATTTTCGTCAGACTCACAATAAGCAGTACTGCGCTCAGAATGTCCAACAATTACATATTTTGCACCAAATTCTTGTAACATTTTTGCGCTAACTTCTCCTGTATGCGGGCCGTTCTCAAATTTAGCAACATTTTGACCCCCCCAATTAATATTAGTATTTTGTAGAAATTTTTGCGCCTGAAACAAATACGGATAAGGTAAACATAAACCAATATTTAAATTTTTAAATTTATTAAAATTAATTTTAATGTTTTTCAAAAAAGATTCGTTAAAACTTAGGGAACCATTCATTTTCATATTAGCTATTATTATCTTTTTTTTATTTAAGTTCATTTTGACTCATAATGTTTAATTGTATTGAAGACTTATTATTAAATTCATTAATTTCTAAAGTATAAATAACCTCTATTCTATCAGCCAATTCATTCGAAAAATTGAAAAAAATTGCTTCATATTGGCCATTATCATTTTCTAAAATACATTTATTATGTTTATTTGCAATAATTTCCTGCTTAATCACATAGAAAATTCCAAAAAAAACTGGCGCTGGAAAACCTTGTCCCCATATTTGAGAATTGATTACTTTTATAGTTTCAATATTCATATATTCTTTTGGAATCGCTTTATCATTTTCTATAATAATTTTTAAATCATTTGAAGATAAATTCTTTTTAGCAATCAATTCAAACTCAGAACAAAAAAGGGAAAAATCTTCTTTTTTGATACTTAAACCTGCAGCCATAGCATGACCTCCGAAAGTGATAATCAAAGAAGAATTTTTTTTGCTTATTAAATCAAGCGCGTCTCTTAAATGAAAGTTGGGTATAGATCTTCCAGAACCCTTTAAATTACCAGCTTCGTCTTTTGCAAAAATTATTGTTGGACGAAAATATTTTTCCTTAAGTCTTGAAGCCAATATTCCCACAACACCCTGATGCCATTCGTTATCAAATAATGAGATTGAATATGTATTGCTGATTAGATGATTATCGACAATAGAAAATGCTTCTTGTTTCATTTTATCTTCAATAATCTTTCTCTGTTGATTAATAATATTTAATTTCTTAGCATACATCTTTGCTTCATTTTTATTTTTTGAAATTAAACATTTTATGCCTATACTCATATCACTTAATCTTCCTGCTGCATTTATTTTTGGGGCAATTAGATAGGATAAATCTGAAGTTTTAATATCCACAAACTTTTTTTTACATAAATTTAAGATTGCCTCAATACCAAAATTACAGCTTCCGGTTCTAATTTTTTTTATTCCAAAATTTACAAGCACCCTGTTATTAAAATCAAGTTTAACTAAATCAGCTATTGTGCCTAGTGCAACTAAATCAATCAAATCACCAAGAGAAGGTTCTGCAATTTTATAATTATGATCATCATTTTTTTTATTTCTAATTTGAGATCTGACTAAAATTAAAACATAAAAAATTACACCTGCCCCACATAAATTTTTACTAGGAAATTTACATGATAATTGATTTGGATTAACTATAAATTTTGTGTTGGGGAGTTTATCGCCTGGTAAATGATGATCAGTTATAACGACATCAATACCGTAAGTATTTGCTTTTTGAACCCCTTTTATACTAGCAATTCCGTTATCAACAGTTAAGATTAACCCTGGATTTTTTTTATATGCTAAATCAACAATTTCAGGAGTTAACCCATAACCAAATTTAAATCTATTGGGTACAATAAAATCTACGTTAGCTCCAAATTTCTTTAAACCAAGATATGCGCATGCTGTAGCTGTTGCTCCATCAACATCGTAATCGCCAATAATAACAATCTTTTCTTTTCTATTAATTTTATCAATTAACAAATTTGCTACATCTTTTCCAGATTTTAATAAATCAGGTGAAATCAATTTGTCGAAAGAATAATCGACATCTTGAATCGATTTAATATCTCTTGCAGCAAATAAATTTGATAGTACTGGATTGGTATCATTTTTAATTAAAGAATTAAAAATTTTTAAATCTACGTTTTTTTCTTTATGAAGCATTTAGATATTTTCTTCTTATATATCTTTTTTTGAATTCAATAAATTTTCTAGTTTTAATTAAATATACCTAAATATATTAAGAGACCAAAATAAAGTAACGCAAAAAAAGCAATAATAAAAAAAACATATAGTAGTGTTTTATAAATTTTGGTAAGTAATTTCTTTATATCTTTTAAATCTTCTTCCATATTTGTGAGTGTAATTTAATTAAAATTATTTTGGTGCCCGGGGCCGGAATCGAACCGGCACGACCGCAAAGTCGAGGGATTTTAAGTCCCTTGTGTCTACCAATTTCACCACCCGGGCAAATAAGATATTTTATCATTACTTTTAACTATAATTTAAAAATGGAGGCGCGTGCCGGAATCGAACCGGCGTCTAAGGCTTTGCAGGCCTCTGCATAACCACTTTGCTAACGCGCCAATTTCTCTTAAATTTAAATTGGCAAATTTTATTTCCCTATTTAAATTGGAATTGGAGCGGGAAACGAGGTTCGAACTCGCGACCTATACCTTGGCAAGGTATCGCTCTACCAGCTGAGCTATTCCCGCATTGAGAAGGCAGTATTTTAGCTTCTTTTTACAACCTGTCAATCTTGTTCAATATTCTTTCTTAAAAATCTTTTTGTTCTTTTATTATTTTAAAAGCTATTTTTAAATAGTAAATCATAGACACTATTGTCAAAAAAGCAGCAATATAAATTAATATTTTCCCTAACAATGCAATAGGTATAAATAAAATGTTGTCATAATAAAGTAAAAACAATATTGCGATCATTTGCATTGTTGTTTTAACTTTACCAATAAATGCAACAGCTATACTACCTGATTTTCCAAGGGTAGCCATCCATTCCCTAAGTGAGCTAATTGTAAATTCCCTTGCAATAATAATAAAAGCAATAGTTGAATCTAGTCGATCTATTTGTACCAATAAAATTAGTGCAGCTATTACAATTAATTTATCAGCAACTGGATCAATAAAAGCACCAAAACTTGAAGTTTGATTCAATTTTCTTGCTAAATAACCATCTAACCAATCTGTTATAGCAGCAAGTAAAAATATCAAAGTTGCTACTAAATTTTTATGGTAAGGAGATAAAGTATTATCTGATAAGTAAAAAACTAATATAAGGCATGGAATTAGAGCGATTCTAAGTAAAGTAAGATTATTTGGTATATTCAACATCATAATTTTTAAATCCTAATGAAAAAAATTAAACACTTTTTCAGCAATTTTATTACTTATACCCTCTACATGCATAAGTTCTTCCATCGTTGCATTTTTTACTCCAGCTAAACCACCAAAATAAACTAACAAACTTTTTCTTTTTTTTAACCCAATTCCTTCAATTTCTTCGATTTTAGATGTGATTCTTGCCTTATCTCTTTTGACTCTATGTCCTGTTATTGCAAATCTGTGAGCTTCATCTCTAATATTTTGTATTAAATGAAATCCCAAGTTATTTTTATCTATACAATCCAAAACTAACCCGTTTGATGTATATAATTTTTCAGTACCTGGTTTTCTTAATGGTCCTTTAGAAACTCCAACAAGAAGAATATCAGCGATTCCAAGATCTTGCATTATTCTCTTAGCTACACTTAACTGACCTTTTCCTCCATCAATTAAAATAATATCTGGTTTTCTTAGATCTTCAGAAATAATTTTTTTATATCTTCTTTCCAAAACCTGCCGCATCGCGGCATAATCATCACCAGGTTGAATGTCTTTAATATTATATTTTCTATAATCTTTATTTTGCATAGTATTGTTATCAAAAACCACACAAGATGCGACAGTATGTTCACCCATAGTATGACTTACATCGAAACATTCAATTCTACTTATTTGTTCTGGAAGGTTTAAAAGTTTTCGAAATGCTTGTACCCTATTCACCTTGCTTGCATGTTCGTTCTGTTTCTGTTTTAAAGCTATTTTGGCATTTTTACTTGCCATTGTAAGCCACAACTTTTTATCACCCATAATTTTTGAAATAATTTTAATTTTTGGATAATTTTTTAATTGAAAAAAATTATTTATAAGGTTTTTATCAAAATTCTTCTCAACAACAAGAACAGTCGGCGGTGCTTTTTGATCATAGTATTGCGTTAAAAAAACTTCAATAATATTTTCAATATTTTGCACCACTGAATTTTTAGGAAAAAAACTTTTATCTCCAAGATGTCTTCCCCCTCTAATCATAACTAAATTAACACAAACTTCACCTAAATCTTCTGCTACAGCAATTATATCAGCATCATTTTCACTAAAATCACTTACAGATTGCTTAAGTCTTACTTGTCTTAAGCTTTGTATTCTATCTCTAAACATAGCGGCTTTTTCATATTCAAATTCCTCAGAGCTCTCATTCATTCTTTTTGTTAAGTCACCTATAACTTCAGTTTCCTTTCCTTGCAAAAATAGTACCGCTTGTTTAATATCATTTTGATAGCTATTTTTATCAATTAAATCGACACATGGTGCTGTGCATCTTTTAATTTGATGTTGTAAACAAGGTCTAGTTCTATTATTAAAAACAGAATCTTCGCATGTCCTTAGCATAAATACTTTTTGAAGTAACTGAATACTTTGTCTAACTGCATTGGAGTTTGGAAACGGTCCAAAATATTGATTTCCTTTCTTTTGTGATCCACGATGAAACATTAATCTTGGAAAGTTATCGCCTGTAATCATTAAATAAGGATATGATTTATCATCTCTAAAAATAACATTGTAACGAGGTAAAATTTTCTTTATTAGATTATTTTCTAAAATTAATGCGTCCGCCTCTGAATTAGTTACTGTAAACTCAATTGAATTAATATTCCCAATCATAAGCCTTGTTCTAGGACTAGATTGTTTTTTTACAAAATATGAAGCAACTCTTTTCTTTATATTTTTAGCTTTACCAATATAAATTACTTCCATTTTGGAGTTTATCATTCGATAAACTCCTGGAAGACTAGGCAAAGTTTTGATTTTAGATTTTAAATGCTCCAAAACTAACCTAACAGATTGCCCCCAATTGACCAATCTTCTCCTTTAATCTCTTCAAAAACAATATATGTATATGATGCGGGTTTACTTGCAACTCTTTGCATTAAATCAGTCATTTCTTTTGCTATTTCTTTTTTTTGGTCTTTATTTAAATTTCCTGCAAGTTTTACATTTATATAAGGCATATCAGTTCTCCATTTCAGTTTTAATTGATAAAAATACTTCGTGAAACATTTTCTCAGTTAATCTTTTAGTCTGAGTATTGTATCTACTACAATGATAGCTATCAAACATGATTAAATTGTTTGGTAACTTATGTCTACTTCCATGAGAAAATTTATACTCTTTCTTAGTTAAATTCAATGCCATTAAAACAGCATTGTGAGCAATCATGCCTAATGCAAGTAAAATTGAACCTTTATCTAGTTCAATAATTTCAGATTTAAGAAACTTATTACAATTTTTAATTTCAATGGTGTTGGGTTTGTTGTCAGGGGGTAAGCATTTAACTGCATTTGTAATCCGACAATTATTTAAAATTAAGTTATCACTTAATGATTCTGATTTTTTAGCATTACAGAATCCAAATTTATACAAAGTTTTAAAAAGTAAAATACCTGCATAGTCACCGGTAAAAGGTCTACCGGTCTTATTGGCTCCATGCATTCCTGGTGCTAAACCAACAATTAAAAATGGGGGTTTATCTTCACCTATAGAAGGTACTGGTTTACAAAAATAATCTGGATTTTTGTTTTTAACTTGAATCAAAAAAGAATTTAATCTATCACAATCTTTGCAGTTAGAATCATATTTCATAATTCATTTTATACAGAATTTATTTCTATTACTTTATTATTTTTGTAATCGGTGAGTTGATCAAAATTAAGATAAGTATAAATTTCATCTGATTTGTCATCAATTTTTTCAGCCATTAATTTTAAATATTCTTCTTTGGTTGGAATGTAGCCTAGAAGTGAACACAATGCTGCTAATTCAGCAGATCCCAAATATACTTGAGCACCTGCACCCATTCTATTATCAAAATTTCTTGTGCTAGTTGAAAAAACAGTTGCATTATCCGCAACTCTTGCCTGGTTTCCCATACATAAACTACATCCTGGAACTTCAGTTCGAGCACCAGCTAAATTAAAAGTTTTATAAACTCCTTCTTTTTTTAATTGAGATTCATCCATTCTAGTGGGTGGGGCAATCCATAATTTAGTCTTAATTTTATTGTTTCCCTCTAATACTTTTCCAGCTGCACGATAATGACCAATGTTAGTCATACAGCTTCCTATAAAAACTTCATCAATTTGATTATTTGCAATTTCAGATAAGGTTTTAATATTATCTGGATCATTTGGACAAGCGATTAAAGGCTCAGTAATTTTATTTAAATCTATATTCAAAATATATGCATATTCTGCATGGTGATCAGGCTCTAACAAAACTGGTTTTTTCAACCACTTTTGCATATTTTTAATTCTTCTTTTTAATGTTCTAGAATCTTGATAACCATTAGCAACCATGTTCTGTAATAAAACAATATTTGAATTTAAAAATTCAATTATTGGTTCCTTGTTTAATCTAACACTACATCCATTAGATGATCTTTCAGCTGATGCGTCAGAAAATTCAAAAGCTTGCTCTACTTTTAAATCTGGTAATCCTTCAATTTCAAGAATACGTGCATTAAATATATTTTTTTTACCTTGTTTACCAATAGTTAATTCACCTCTTTTGATAGCAAAATAAGGTATAGAATTTACTAAATCTCTTAAAGTAATACCTGGTTGTATTTCTCCACTAAATCTAACTAAAACTGATTCAGGCATATCAAGTGGCATAACACCAATAGCTGCAGCAAAAGCAACCAAACCCGAACCAGCGGGAAAAGAAATGCCTATTGGAAATCTTGTATGAGAATCACCTCCTGTACCAACGGTATCCGGTAAAATCATTCTATTTAACCATGAATGAATAACGCCATCGCCGGCCTTTAATGAAATACCACCTCTGCTACTTATAAAATCTGGTAATGAATGCTGAAGTTCTAAATCAACTGGTTTTGGATATGCTGCAGTATGACAAAAACTTTGCATTACTAAATCTGAAGAAAATCCAAGGCATGCTAACTCCTTTAATTCATCTCTAGTCATTGCCCCAGTAGTATCTTGAGAGCCTACAGTGTTAATTTTTGGTTCGCAGTAAATACCAGGGCTAATACCTTCAACACCACAGGCTTTACCTACTATTTTTTGAGCTAATGTAAAACCTTTTTTATTTGTATCGTCTTGTGAAATTATATCGATGAACTTATCTGATGAATTTAATTTTAATGCGAGCCTTGCTTTTTCTGTAAGTCCCTTTCCTATAATTAAAGGTATTCTTCCCCCAGCCCTAAATTCATCCAAAATTGTAATTGGATTAAGTTTAAAATTTATTATTTCCTTTCCTTTTTTATCTAAAATATTTTTTTCTTGAAGATTAATCTCGATTTCGTCACCTGTTTTTAATTTTGAAACATCGCATTCAATCGGAAGAGCGCCCGAATCTTCAGCTGTATTAAAAAAAATTGGAGCTATTTTTGTTCCCAAAATTATTCCGCCTGAACTTTTATTTGGAACAAAAGGTATTTTCTGTCCAAAATGCCATTGCAATGAATTTATTGCAGATTTTCTAGAAGAACCTGTCCCGACAATGTCACCTACAAAAGCAATTGGTAATTTTTTTAATTTAAGTTTATCTATTAACTTAAATATATTGGGGATTTTATTTAAGAACATTGATTTAGCATGAAGAGGAATATCAGATCTTGACCATGCTTCTTGGGCAGGTGACAAATCATCAGTGTTTGTTTCTCCGTCCACTTTAAAAACAATCACTTTGAGAGCTTCTTGAATGTTTGTTTTTGATTTAAACCATTCAGCCTCAGCCCACATATTAAGCAAATTTGTTGCATGAGTGTTTCCATCTTTATGTAATTTTTCTACATCATAAAATGCATCAAAAATAAGTGTAATTTTTGATAAAGCTTTAACAGCCAGATTAGCTTTATCTGTTTCTAAAAGCTTAATTAATGACTGAACATTATATCCACCAAGCATTGTTCCTAATAGTTCAATTGCATATTCACAATCAATATAAGGCGAACATGATTTATTATTAGCTAAATCATTTAAAAAGGCAGCTTTTACAAAAGCAGCTTGATCTACACCTGCTGGAACTCGATTTTTGAACAAATCAAGTAAAAAATTTGAATTTTCGATTGAATCTTTTTTCAATAACTCTACTAAAGATGCAGTTTGTTCTGCATTTAAAGGTTGTGATGGTAATCCTTGCTTTTCTCTTTCAGTTTGATTAGATAGATACAAATCTAACATTTAATTCCTTATTACATCATTAATATGGCTATAAACCTCTATTTTAATGTAAATAAAACGATTTCCCAAAGATTAAATAAATCTAAACTGCATAAAAAAAATAATTCATTTTTAATGTAAAATATAATTATGAATTTAAAGGTTATCTTATGATTTCTGCATTAACTGCAATTTCACCAATAGATGGAAGGTATTCCCTTCAAACTGAACCCTTAAGAGCTACATTCAGTGAATATGGTTTAATTCACAAAAGAGTAAAAATAGAAATTTTGTGGTTAATAGCCCTAAGTAAAGACAAAGAAATCAAAGAAGTTCCAAGATTTTCTGCTAAAACTTCCTCTAAATTAAAAAACATCATTAAAAATTTTAGTTTAAAAGATGCTCAAGCCATAAAAAAAATTGAAAAAATAACTAATCATGATGTAAAAGCGATTGAATACTGGTTAAAAAATGCTCTTAAAAATGAAAAAGAAATTGTTAATGTAAGTGAATTTATTCATTTTGCATGCACATCTGAAGATATAAATAATCTTGCTTATGCATTAATGTTGAAAGAAAGTTTACAAAAAGTTCTTATACCTTCAATAGATTCTCTCATAAAACAAACAAGTAAATATTCTAATAAATATTCTAATATTCCAATGTTAGCAAAAACACATGGACAAACAGCAAGTCCAACTGCATTAGGAAAAGAATTTGCAAATTATACTTACAGACTTACAAGACAAATTTTACAACTAAAAAATCAAAAAATACTTGGTAAAATTAATGGAGCTGTTGGCAATTTTAATTCTCATGTATCTGCATATCCAAAAAAGAACTGGATAAAATTTTCTAAGAAGTTTATAGAATCAATTGATTTAGTTTACAATCCATACACAACTCAAATTGAACCTCACGACTTCATGGCAGAAATCTTCCATATAATTTCTAGAATAAATACTATTTTGATTGATTTTAACCGGGATATTTGGATCTATATTTCAATTGGTTATTTCAAACAAAAAACAATAAAAAAAGAAGTTGGTTCTTCAACTATGCCTCATAAGATCAACCCTATTGACTTTGAAAATTCTGAAGGTAATTTGGGTATGTCAAATTCATTACTGATTCATTTTTCTGAAAAACTTCCTATTTCAAGATTGCAAAGAGATCTTACTGATTCGACAGTGCTAAGAAATATAGGGTTAGCTTTTAGTTTTAGCTTAATAGCATATAATTCATGTTTAAAAGGTCTTTCTAAACTAGAAATTAATAAAGTTCAAATAGACAAAGACCTAGATCAAGCCTGGGAAATTCTAGCAGAACCAATTCAAACTATTATGAGGAAGAATAAAATAAAAAATCCTTATGAAAAACTAAAAGACTTAACTAGAGGTAACCAAAATATAAATAAAGAATCCTTACATAAATTTATTAAACTTCTTAAATTACCCAAAGAAGATAAAGATTATCTTTTAAATTTAACTCCTCATAACTATATTGGAATAGCTTCATCATTAGCAAGAAAATTTAAATGAATGAAATATTAGTTTTATATTATTCCAAAAGTGGTTCTGTTAAAGAATTGGCATCATTTATTGCTAGAGGGATAAATTCAGTCGATGGTGCAGAGGCAAAATTAAGAACTGTGCCTGAAATTTTTCCTGAGGTTAAAAAACAAAAAAACTCAATACCTGAAACTGGCTCATTGTATGCGAACCTGGATGACCTTAGTAATTGCTCAGCATTAGCACTTGGAAGCCCTACGAGATTTGGAAACATGGCAGCACCTTTAAAATATTTTATTGATACAGCAACACCGTTATGGCTAAAAGGCTCTCTAGAAAATAAACCTGCATGTGTATTTACATCTACTGGATCGCTGCATGGAGGAAATGAATCTACTTTATTAAGTATGCATATACCACTATTTCATATGGGGATGATTGTTCTAGGTCTTCCTTATTCAATCCCTGAACTTTCTAAAACAAACAGTGGAGGCACTCCATATGGAGCAAGTCATGTTAGCAATCAAGAAAAAGTTTTATCTATTTCTGAAGAAGAAAAAAAATTATGTATTGCTCAGGGAATTAGATTAGCAGAAATAACTTTAAAGCTTAATAAATGAATATTCTCTCTTTAAGCGCATCCTTAAGCTTGATATGCTTAATAATTTTAAATTTACTCTGGGAAATTTTTTACAATCCATTACAAGAAGACGGTTCATTAATGGTTTTTAAATCTTTAATTCTTTTAATTCCATTATCTGGTATTTTAAAAAAAAATTTATATACATACCAATGGTCTAGTATGCTTATATTACTTTTTTTTATAGAAGGTGTTGTTAGATTTTACAGCGAAGATGGACTTTCACAGATGATGGCTCTATTTCAAATAATTTTAACTATTATTTTTTTTATATCAACTATATTTTTTTGTAACATTACAAAACAAAAATGAAAATATTAATTTCAAATGATGATGGCTATAAGGCAAAGGGAATAAAAACGCTAATAACAGAATTAGAAAAAATCGCTGATTTAATTGTAGTTGCCCCAGATAGAAATCGAAGCGGATCTAGTAGTTCATTAACCTTAGATAAAGCTGTTAAAGTCACAAAATTAAAAAATAATTTTTATTTTATCAATGGTACACCGACAGACTGCGTACATATTGCACTTACAGGACTAATAAATTTCGTACCTGATTTAGTAATATCAGGCATAAATCATGGGCCCAACATGGGTGATGATACTATTTATTCTGGAACAGTTGCTGCCGCAATGGAAGGTTATTTATTAAATATTCCATCTTTTGCAATATCAATGGGTAATGAGAATCCAAAATTTTTCGATAGTGGGGCAAAAGTTACTGTTGATCTAATTAAGCTATATAATAAAAAAAAATTAGGGTCGATGCTATTAAATATTAATGTTCCAGACGTGCCTTACGAAGAGCTAAAAGGTATGGAGATTACAAGACTTGGTAAAAGACATGCTGCTGAATCTGCAATAAAAAGTGAAGAAAATAAAAATGAGGCATTATATTGGATTGGTGCGGCAGGAGAGCCAAATGATGGTGGGCCAGGAACAGATTTTAATTCAATTAGAAAAAAAGTTGTTTCTATTACGCCTATTCACGCCGATTTAACTGATTATCAAAATATAGAAAAAATAAAAAAATGGGTTTAAAAATAAAATGAAAAGAAAAATATTTTTTTTACTAATATTAGTCTTATTATCTGGTTGTGCATCTCAATTTCCAGCACCAGTTGATGGTGAGAGAAAAGAAATTAAAAAAACCAGCAAAGAATGTCCGGATATTTATACTGTTCAAAGAAATGAGACGATATTTAGTATAAGCTTAAAATGTGGATTTGATTATAGAGAGGTTGCTTCATCTAATGGATTAAAAAAACCTTTTTTTGTAAAACCTGGAGATCGAATAAGGTTTGATATTTTAAGAAAAAGTAAGGTTACAACTTCAAAGGAAGAAAGTATTAATGATGAAGTAAAAACTATTCCATTTGATGAGGATAAGATTATTGAAGATAATATTTATACGGACGAACAAACATATCAAGAAGACTCAGATATTTCGTTTCAATATGGAGACCCTATACAAATAGACCAACCAAAAGTTATTCGAGAAAGGTATTCAAAAAAATCAATTAAGAAATCAAAAAAACTCTCAGCTTTAAAAGAAAAAAATTTAAAAAATTGGGATTGGCCAACTGACGGCAAAGTAACTTCTTTCTTCAATCAATCAACTGACAAAAAAGGTATAGAAATTTTAGGTCTAGAAGGTCAAGAAATAAGGGCTGTTGCAAAAGGAAAGGTTATATATGTAGGCGAAGATTTAGCAGGATATGGGAAACTAACAATTATTAAACATGAAAATAAACTATTGAGTGTTTATGGGCACCAACAGTCAATTTTAGTAATTGAAGGTCAAACTGTTCAAGCCGGTCAAACAATTGGAACTATGGGTAATAGCGGAACTGACGAAATCAAACTGTTATTTGAAATAAGAAGAGAAGGTGCATCAGTGGACCCAATCAACTTCTTAAAAAAATTATCCTAGTGTAATTATTTCTTTTCGTTATCTTTAAGGTATTTTTTTACTTCCCTCATATCATATTCTCGAGCCCACTTAATTATTTCGTCAAAGGCAGGAGCACCAAGTTCTCCAGTTTGAGCATGAATTCCAGCTCTGTCTCTAACAAACAAAACTGAAGGTACTTCTTCAAGATCAAAATAATCAGCGATAACTTTATCTTTATCTATATCAACCATTCCAAAAATAATATCTTTATTTTTCTTAGCTGCAGCTTCAAATATAGGGGTAAATGCAAGACAAGGTTTGCACCACGTTGCCCAAAAATCTACTATCACAAAATCATTTTCTTCTATTGTAGTTTTAAAATTTTTTTCTGTAAGTGTCATCAAATTACTCATAATTATCCTATTTCCATTCATTAACAAAATAAATATCGCCAAGCGGTTTTCTCGATCTAACTTGTGTTTCTTTATCTTTCTGTACCTTGCTCAACTTGGATTCATCAAGTTGTTTTCCTACTGCCATACAAGATAAAATATCAAATTGCTTCGGGATATTTGATAGTTTTCTAATCTTTTCTTGATCAAATCCACCCATTTGATGAGTACTTAAACCAATACTGGTTGCTTGTAAACATATATTTTCTGCAGCAGCTCCTGTATCATAATGTGACCAGCGATTTGGCTCATTGTTATGATTAAAGTTTTTATTTGCACATATGACTATTATAATTGATGTATCCATTGCCCAGTTTTGATTTCCTACAGACAAACAATTCAACACACTCACCCATGATGTTGTATCTTCTTTTTTAAATAAAATAAATTGCCATGGTTGGTCACCGTAACAAGAAGGAGCCCATCTTGCTGCTTCGAATAATGATTTTATCAGATTCTCTTCAATAACATGATTTGAATCAAAAGCGCGGGGGCTCCACCTTTCAGAAATTAAATCATTTATAGGTACAATGGTCTCAGCTATTTTTTTCATTAATTTTTAACTTCTTTAAACAAAGATTTGAAATTAGCCCAAGTTTAGCTTAAATATGTTTATATTAAAATACAATTTACTATGATCAGACATTATTAATTATTAAAATTCAAAAATTTTTAATTTTCGATATGAATACTATAAAACTAAACGAATTCTTTATGCAAGAGGCTTTAAAAGAAGCAAATCTATCTTTTAAAAAAAATGAAGTCCCTGTCGGTGCAGTATTAGTTCATGAGAACAAAGTAATTGCTTGTGGACACAACCTATGTATTTCTAAAAATAATCCGTGCGCACATGCTGAAATCATTGCTATTCAGAATGGATGTAAATCTCTTAAAAACTACAGGCTTATAAATTGCTCTCTATATGTTACCTTAGAACCCTGCGTAATGTGTCTCGGCGCTATTTTTAATGCTCGAATAAGTAAATTAATTTTTGGAGCCTATGATCTAAAAACAGGCGCTTGTGGAAGTACAATTAGTCTAAGTAATAACAAAGACTTAAATCATCATTGCACAAGTATTACTGGAGGAATCTTAGAAAAAGAATCACGAGAGCTACTCCAAAATTTCTTTAAGAAAAAAAGATAAAAAAACCGTGACATAATCACGGTTTTTTTACCTTACCGATACTAATCTCTATTACCCATCACAGCCATAAGTATGTGAAGTAAATGAACAAACAAGTTATAAATATTTAAATATAATGCCAAAGTAGCCATTATATAATTTGTTTCTCCACCTCTTACAATTCTATTAACGTCATATAAAATAAAACCTGAGAAAATAAGTACCGCTATTCCAGATATTGCAAGCGACATTGCAGGTATTTGAAAAAACATATTTGCAAGCATTGCAAGAATTAAAAGAATTAAACCAATCATTAAAAATTTCCCCATGAATGATAAATCTCTTTTTGTGGTAGTTGCTATTCCGGATAGAACCAGAAATATTGTTGCCGTTCCTCCAGCAGCAAGGCTGACTATTTGCCCACCGTTACTTAAACTAAAAGCCACTTGTAATATTGGACCCAAAAGAATACCCATTAAAAACGTCAAGCCTAATAAGAAAACAACACCAAGGCTGTTATTTTGATTCTTTCTTATAAGATAAAACATTCCAAAAAGTCCTGCGAGTGTTAAAACAAAAAATAATATTGGGCTTTGAGCCATTAATCCAAAGTTCATACTCATACCAATAAGAGCACCGATTACCGTTGGAATTAACGAAAATCCTAATAATGCGTAAGTGTTTCTTAAAACTTTATTAGTTGCTAATACCGATTGAGATTGAGCAGTAACATCAAAGTTATTTTGCATAATGTTTTTAAATCCTTTTAAAATTAATAATACAAATATAGGATAAGACTTATAGCACTAAAGTTCAAGATATTTGACTATAAATATTACTATTTTTTATAATTCTGTAATAATCGCTTGAGCTTCCTTAATATTATAATTACAGAAATTCAAACTATTTTTTTGTCTTTTCTTTTTATTTAATTTCATTAATTCTAGTCTCTTAACAGACTCTAAATTTATTTCCCACTTTAATTCTTGAATCAATTTATCTATTTTATTTGGAGAATTACAAACTAAAACCATATCACATCCTGCCTCAAGAGCATTTTGAACTCTTATTGTAAGGCTGTCTTGAAAACGCTCAGCAGCCATCATAGTCATGTCATCACTAAAAATTGCTCCTTTAAAATTTAATCGACCTCTTAATTGTTCTTGAAGCCAAAACCTTGAGAGTCCAGAAGGATTTTGGTCACATGAAGAATAAATTATATGTGAAGGCATAATGCCTTTAAGACCTTCATTAATTAGATTTTTAAAAGTTAACATATCATTATTTTGAATTATTTTTAAAGATCTGTTATCAGTCGCTTTTTCTAAATGTGTATCAGCTTTTATAAAACCATGACCAGGAAAATGCTTTCCTACAGACTGCATACCTCCAAAATTCAAACCTTCTATAAGTGCACTTGCTAATTGTGAGATTATATTCACATCTTTATGGAATGCTCTGTTTCCAATAATTGAACTTGAGTCATAATCAATATCTAAAACTGGGGTAAAACTAAAGTCAATATCTATTTCCGCCAATTCCTCTGCAATAACCCATCCAACCAGTTTTGCAATGAGCTTTGCCTGATTTCTATTTTTTTGATAAATTTTCCCAATTTTTTTCATATCAGGAATTTTGGTAAATTGATTTCCAAACCTCTGTACACGACCACCTTCATGATCAACTGCTATGAGTAAATTTTTTTTAATTTTTCTGATTGATTTAATAAGATTTTTTAATTGAAGCTTATTTTTATAGTTTCTTGCAAAGAGAATAATTCCACCGACAGAAGGATGCTCAATTCTTTTAATATCAGATTTTTTTAAATCTAACTCTTCAATATCAATCATTAAGCAAGTCATTTTAAAGAAGCCTCAAATTTTTAAATTAAAAGGATTAAAGTTTGTTTTTGTATCATAAAAATCAATTTTTTCTTTAGCCTTTAAAAACTTTATAATCTTATAGGTAATTGGAGTAAAAACTACCTCAACACCTGTTTTAGCCAAAAATTGAGCTACAACTACTAACAGTAACTTATCGTTAGGAATAACTCCTGAATTATAAAAAGCGAGAGGATAAAATAAAATTGAATCTACCCCCTGACCAAAAATTGTTGAGCCAATAGTTCTAGTCCACAAATATTTTCCGTTAGTCCAAATTTTCATTTTTGCCATAACAAAAGAATTGACAAACTCTCCAGCAGCAAAAGCAATTAATCCAGCCAAAGCAACTCGCCATGCTGAACCAAATGCAATCTCATAAACTTCTTGATTTTTCCAAAAAGGTGCTGGGGGTAGTGCAACTACAATCCATGCCATTAGAGAGGCAAAAGCTAAGCCAGCAAAGCCCGTCCATATAATTCTCCTTGATGCAGCATATCCATATACTTCAGTAAGAATATCGCCAAAAATAAATGAGATAGGAAAAAATAATACTCCAGCCCCGAATGTAATGACGCCAAAAATAGGTAGGTCTAATTGTGAAATTTTAGCAGGACCAATTATATTAGCAGCAATTAAAACTGTTACAAAAGCTGCCATCATTAAATCATAATATTTATAATTATTTGTTTTCAATTTTTTGTAACGTCCCATTTATGATTTAAATAATCCCCAAAAAAATTAATACAGTAAACTAAAGACATAATACTAAGCCCTACAAATAAAGCATAATGAGGAGAGACTAATAAAAACCTCACGCTATCTCTCATCATCCCTCCCCAAGATGCTGCTGGGGCTTGTAAACCTAATCCAATAAATGATAGGCTTGCTTCTGCAATAATTAAACTAGCTACAGCATAGGTAGCCTCAACTATTAAAGGTGTTTTTAATGAAGGCAATACATGATTTACAATTATTTTTTTATTAGAGCTACCCATTGATTCAGAAGCTTTTACAAAATCAAGGTTCTTAATTAAAACTGTTTGCGCTCTTGCAAGCCTTGCATAACCAACCCAACCACCTATAGATAATGCAAAAATTAAATTTGCTTTTCCAGGGCTTAAGATAGCTGCAAAGGCAATAGCTAATAAGATACCTGGAAATGCCATAAATAGTGTAGTTAAATATCTTACAAACTGATCTAATTTACCTCCAAAATACCCTGCAATCACGCCGATTAATACGCCAATAAAACTTGAAATAATTGTAACAAGAAAAATTATTTCAAAAGAATTTATAAATCCATCAATCAGTCGATGAAAAATGTCTCTACCATAATCATCTCTTCCTAGCCATGAAGAATAATTAGGCTCAATTAAAATTTCACTAAACACCATTTGATTTGAATCAAAACCAAATAATAATTTAATAGTTATTCCTATTAACCAAAAAAAAGCTATAAATAAAACTAATTTATTCATACTTATATACTCTTCATTCTTGGATCAAGAAATTTATAAAGTATCTCAGTAAATAAATTTACAAAAACATACGAGATCGCAATTATAAAAATACATGCTTGAGTAATCGGGTAATCTCTCATTTGAATTGAATCAACTAAAAGCATACCTAAGCCATTCCAGCTAAATAATGTTTCTGTAATAACTGCACCAGATAGTAATGCCCCAAATTGCATTCCAATAATCGTTATCAACGGTATCAAAACTAATCGAAATATATGATTTATAGTTATAGTCCATTCTTTCAAACCTTTTGCTCTTGCTGTCCTTACAGCATCTGAATCCATAATTTCAACCATACAATTTCTAGTCATTTTAATAATAATAGCCAACATACCTAAAGATAATGTTAATGCTGGTAAAACTATAGAAAATGGACTATTCATACCACTAATAGGTAACCAACCTAACCAAATCGAAAGCCATAACATTAAAAGTGGCCCTAAAAAAAAGTGAGGGATAGATATAAAAAATAGACTTGAATTTATAATTACTCTATCTATTAAACTATTTTTATACTTTGCTGCAATTAATCCTCCTGATATACCAAATATTATTGCAATACATAATGCACTTAATGCAAGCAAATAAGTATTTTTCATAGCGTCAATTATCTGGTCATTGATTGGCATACCAGTCAAAATAGATTTACCAAAATCACCACGAAATATTTGTAAAAATGAATCAATCATTTGTTTATATATTGGCTGATCTAAACCTAGCTCTTCTCTCAACTTCATTTGATCTGCAATAGCCGCAGATTCTCCAAGCATTACTTGTATTGGATCTCCTGGAATTAGATGCAATATAAAAAAAGTAACAACAAAAATACCTAATATTTGTAAAAAAGATGAAAAGATGATTAATGAAAAATTATTTTTCATTAATATTTACAATAGTTCCTACTAAAACTAATTCAAAAAGCTCAATAACATCTTTGTTTGCCATTCTTATACAGCCATTTGAACAAGGTTTTCCGAGCTTTTCTTCATAAGGAGTTCCATGAATATAAATATATCTTTGCATTGTGTCATGATTACCTAAACGATTGATTCCAACTTCCATTCCTGATAACCATAAAATTCTAGACAAAATCCAATCATGATCAAGATTTAATTTTGATACCTCATTACTCCATATTACCCCTGTATATCTCCTTCCTTCAAAAACTCCAGAACTTGGCACACCTTCTCCAATCATTGCTCGAATATAATGGGTACCGAGTGGTGTTTTAAAACTATTTTTTTCTTGGCCAACACCTTTAAGTGCAGTTGATATCAAATATGATTTAATTAACTTACTATCAAGATAAACCAATAAAGATTGTTCTTTTATTGATATGTTAATCGATAACTTCATAAGTTTTCCTTACATATTTCAAAGCATTCCAATTCCCATCTAAATGAATATTATAACCAGTTATATTTTTATTAAATGCAGCAAAATTTCCCTCGTACCATAAAGGAATAAAACCATTATCGATATGAATTTTTTTAATAACTTTATTCCACATGTTCGATTCTTTTGCTTCCATAATAAGCTTATCTATTTGTTTATTTTTATATTGACCTCTATTTAGTCCCTTTGGAGGAATAAGATTAGATTTAAAAATTTTTTCATAAATCTCAGGGTTTCTTATCCCAACCCAAGTTAATCCGTATAGTTGGAAGTTACCTGCTTGTATATCTTTAAAATAAGTTCCCCAATCAAGTGACTTTATAATTAACTTTACGCCAATAATTTCTAATTGTTTCTGAATTAGGGTTGCTATTTTGACCCTAAATGGATCAGTTGAAGTTTTAAATGTTATTGAAATCGGCTCTTCTAAATCTAATTCGTTAATATATTTTTTTGCTAAATTAGGATTATAAGAAACTGAATTTAATTTTTCACTTGACCAATGTTCTGGTGGTAAAATTTGTTCAGCAATTCTAGTTTTATCATTAAAAAAATATTTTATTAAAGATTTTCGAT
>JAOMCC010000009.1 GCA_028344855.1 Nitrosomonadales bacterium
AATATAGATATATTATTAGCAATTTTAGATTTATTTCTATTGCATAAACCTTCTAGTAAATTAAAATTAATTGGATCTGGTTCTATTGCAACTAAGCTGTTAATTTTTCCAATATTATTACTTAAAGATAATATTGAGTCCCCTGTATATGCCCCACAATTTATATAATTCCTATAATCTGTTTTTTTGAATATTGATAAGTCAAAATATTGTTCACCTATTGGTCTTGATTCAATTTTTTGTGGTGCATGCGTTATATATATTTCTAATAGACTAAGAAAAGTGGTTTTACTGATGCTATCTTCTAATAATTGGTAGGCTTGGCTTATATCATTTGCATCTAAAAATATTAGATATGGATTGGTATCATAATCATGATCGTGATGATGAATATTAAATTCAAATATATTTGGAGCCCAAACAATTTTTATGAAACCTAAATCTAGGAGGCATTTTGATATTTCATTGAAGGTATCAATACTGCCAATTGAAACAATTATACAAAAATTATTTTTATTTTTTATATTAATAGCATTATTTAACCCTATCAATAATTCACCATTACCCTCACCTACTTCTGGAATTTCTTCATTATATTTTTTATCTATTATATATTTTGGAATTATATTAAATCTAGATAAGACAGAATTATACAAAGGCAAATATCCTTCGCCATGGCCATAAACTATTACGTCATAACCTTTTGTAATTTCTAAAGCATGGAATTTATTTTTAAATCTTTTAGATTTAGCTTTATTAAGTAAGCTACGTAAGTTTGAATTTGTCACTTATTTGAAAGTTAATAAAAGGTTATTATGAAACTATTCCATCAACAAAGTCTTCAGAATCAAAAACTTTTTGATAGGGAATAGTTCCTTCATACAAGCCATCTTTATTAACTTTTCCTCTAATTTTAGGCATATATTCTTTAACAAAATAATGATCTTTATTTCCTGATAAACAAGTTCTTACCTCACCATATGAAAAATGTTTAATCCTTAGCCCTCTATTCAAAATTGCGGAAAGTTTTTCCACAAAAATATTTCCAATAGATAAATGAATATAAGGGCAGGGCATTACATCCCCATATTTTGTAATTGTAATATTTCTTTTAACAGCAATACAACCAATATCAAGACCATGCCCCCCAGAAGTTCTTGTAAAGACATCATATTTTTCTGAATATTTTTTTACTTGTACAAATTCCTTATTGCCACACATTTCTGATGTATCGCCTTCCCATGCTCCTACTGGTTTAGCATAAGTGACATATATACCCACATTCACTTTTTTACCCCATTCGAGCATATTTTTAAATTCCTGTGAATATGTCCTATCTTTTGTAAGGCAAGTCATTATTATCACTTTAAGATTGGCATTTTTGGCATTAACAATACCTTCCATTATTTTTTTGTAAGAACCTTTTTTCTTTCTGAACATATCATGTTCTTTTTCAATAAAGCTATCTAGGCTTATCTGAATCTTATCAAGCCCTTGTTTTTTTAAATGCTGCGCTTTTTCTTTAGATAAAAACCATGCATTAGTGTCAGTTGCAATATAAAATCGTTCTGGCCCTATAGCTTTGAGAACGTCATCAAAAGCTTTATATGTTAATGGCTCACCACCAGATAAGGTAAATTGACCAATACCAATTTCATCAGCTTGATCTGCAATCATTTTAACGTCTTGCGGAGTTAATTTTCTTCTAGTGTCAGCTTTTTCTGCTGCAGCTGTTTTATTCATAAATAAATCTGCACAACAGTGATCACACTGAAAGTTACAAAGGTAGTCATAATTGAGTGTAATTAGAGGAATTGGCTCACCATTTTGAGCTTTTTTTATATAGTTCTTAGATTTTTCATAAACTATTGGCTTTTCTTTTGCTGATTTTTCTCTATCTGCAAGCTCTCTTTCTTTAACCCATTGTTTCTGGGGCGCAACTTCCCAACTAACTTTTTCTGGTTCGTTTTCTTTTATTGAATGAATTGGTATAGTTTTCATAAGCTTTGTTTAATTACATTTGTTACTTATTATATCAAGCACAAGTTACTGAGTCTATCTTCAATTAATGAAGTATCTATTCAGTAAATTATGGGTTAAAGCGTAATTGAAAAAATTCTGTAAAAAAAAGTTAATTTCTAAACAGAGCTATTTACTTTTAAAGCTCTTAAGTCTGTAAATATCTCCGTGAATACTTTTATAATAAACGTTGGGACTATAGGAAAGAATAGCTACTCTTTCATATAGATTAGTTCTTGCAATAGCTCGGGTTAAATTTTTTATTCCTGGTAAAACCTGATTCGTTGGAAAAATTATTGTAGGCCTTTCTTTCTTTAGTAAACTTACAAATTCATCTTCGTTCCAATCCAGTTGAAGATAAGCGCTTCTTAAATCATATATTTTTAATGATGTTGGGAGAAGTCCGGTTAGTGGAAATAGCACTTGAGCAAAACCAGCTACAGCTAGTGTCGAGTCTTTTTTTGATAATTTTTTAATCATATCAGCAGCAATTAAAAAATTTGATTTTTTAATTGTTTCTATTTCACTGTAATTATTTTTCCATAGCTGATGGTATGCATCCCTTATTGAGTTTTCCTTACGGTACACATCCATACTTAGCGTTTTAGCAGTATTTCCATAAATCCCAGAAACACATAAGATAATGATAGCGATCATTAAATATTTTTTTACAATTTTAGGTTCATTTAAAGTGACGTATCGCCAACCCATTGCCGACATTCCAGCAAGGCCTGGAATACAGTTCGCAAAATGATAACTAACCCCAATTTTATAAGTAGCCTCTAAAATTGGAACTAACGATAAGGCGAGCCAGAAATAGACTCGATTAATAGTACCCAATTTTTTATCTAAAAAATATAATTTGAATAAATATATAGTAGAAATAGCTGAAAGGACAATCCCAAACCAATATCCCTTAATCATAATTAAACTAAATTTAGAAAAGTAAGGGATTACAAGGTTAGCATTAAGGTCTGACTGACTGCGAATTATACCTATGTAAGAATCAAGTATCATCCATGGGCTTCCTCCACCACGAAGCATAATGAGAATAAATAGAGTAGTTAATCCAAATACCAGTGAGCCAATAAGATATTTAACAAACATTTTCCAGCCATAAGCAAATAAAATTGCAACCCCTCCGACAATATAGAAAGGCAAAAAAGTCTCCCTCAATAACACACCAAATGTGGCAAGAACCCCTATGAGGTAAAATAGGTTTTTATTTCCCTCATTAGTATTTTGTGAAATAAGAAGTGCTAAGAAAAGAGGGAGATATGCAGCCCAAATACTATTTCTGAATCCATAATTGATTAATGAGTAGTCATGCATCACTAATAACAGGGCAGCAACTGTGACGACACTGAATAAAATACTACCACTTTCTTTCTCAATAACTTTAAAAAAAACTATGGAGGCAATAACTGCAAGACACAAATCAATCCAGCGTAAAGCTATAAACTGATTAATTTCTAAACCATAAACCCATGAAGTTATAAGCGAATACAAAATTACTGGAGAAATGGGATCGATATTTTCACCATTGGAGAGGACTGTGTAAAAGTATTGAGAATAAAATGAGTATATACCGCCATCAGTTTCTGGTAAGAAGGAAACCCAATGAATTCTTAAATAGCCAGTAGTTAAAATTGCAACAAAGATTGCAATTAAAGTACCTAAAGTTTTATAATTTATATTAGTAATTCTACTTGCCTCACTAAAATGTTTAACCAAAATTTTTTCATATTTAAATTTGTAACTATAAAATTTTGTAAAAGTTTAAAATATTTTCACAAATATCGTCAATATTATTCATTTTTAAATATGGATGTAGGGGAAGCCTTAAAAGACGTTTTGAAAATAAATCGGCATTTTTACAAGAATCTACAATATGTTTTTCTTTATAAAACTTACTGTTATGTAATGGAACATAGTGACTAACAGCCTGAATATTTTTCATATCTAAATATTCAATAAGAGAACTTCTTTCTTTGCTTGATTTTAAAATAATATAGAACATATGACCATTATATTTTTTTCCTATGAAACTTTCTGGGATTTTAAAATATTTACTAAAGTTATTTAAATTAGCTGAATAACGATTAAAAATTTTTATTCTTTTAGATTGGATTGTTTTTATGGAGGTTAATTGTCCGTACAAATAAGCGGCAGATAAATCTGATAGTAAATATGAAGACCCTATATCAATCCAGCTATATTTTTTAATTTCACCTCTAAAGAAAGCAGCTCTATCGGTGCCTTTTTCTCTAATAATTTCTGCCCTTTTTACATATTTTTTATTATTCACAACTAACAAGCCTCCTTCACCACAGGTAATATTTTTAGTATCATGGAAGGAAAAAGTAGAGAAATCACCAAAAGAGCCTAAGGGTTTATTCTTATAATAAGAATCAATTGCATGCGCACAATCCTCTATTAATACGAGTGAGTATTTTTTTTTAATTCTTATTAATTCATCTATATCACATGGAATTCCTGCGTAATGAACAGCTATAATAGCTTTTGTGTTTTTATTCACTAATGCTTCAATTTTAGATACATCAATATTCGGTTCATTGCAATTTGAATCTATAAATCTAATGGTTGCCCCACGAAGAACAAAGGCATTTGCACATGACACAAAGGTAAATGATGGCATTATTACTTCATCACCTGGTTTAATATTCATTAAAAGAGCAGTCATTTCCAATGCTGCCGTGCAAGATGGGGTTAAAAAATTATTTTTAAATTTATAATTATATTTAAAAAAATCATTGCATTTTTGTGAATATAATCCATCGCCTGAAATACGAAAATGTTTTACGGCTTCATACATATTTGAGAAGCTCTTTTCAACAATGAATGGTTTATTAAATTTAAACACAGGTATATGGGAGTATCATTGAGATAAAGTTATTAGATTTAACCATTTGATATATCATTACAATTCAATTTTAATTTTTTTTCACTCATTTATTTTCCATTATTTATTTATTCAAATTATTTTATTTGCTCAACACGACGAACTTCTAATTTCATATAAGGCAAAATAGTTGGGAATAATTTTAAAATTTTCAATAATCCAATTTTTTGAACAAATACAGCAATTGCTCCCATCAACCTTTGACGCTCTCTAAACTCTCTATTATTCATGAATCGTTTGATAATAATATCGATGATGGAAATATCGTCGAACAGTTCTAAAGAGGGTTTAGATTTAATGAAATGAAGAACCTCCTTCTTCTTCACCAAATTCAATGATTTCCATGTACCTTCAATCCTCATATCTTTTTCTTGCTTAATAATAGATTTTTTAAATATACTAAAAGTTAATGACTTATTTATTATTACTGGAATATTGAAATGAGATTCATAAGGAAATCCATAATTTGGGCACAATATTACGATCTTCCCATCTTTACTAAGCCACTCAGTAGCTAACAATAAAAACTTGCGCCAGTCATTTAAATGCTCAAAAACATTAACACAATAAATTAAATCATACTTTATTCTTGGATTAAATTTTTCATAACTAACGTTTTTTATTGATACATTATTATCTTTTACAATCATATTAAGTTCTTTAAGCTCCAACAATGAATTAAACCCACTACCAAATGGCTCAATACCTTCAAACATTAAGCCATCAAATTTTTGAGTAAGCATAGCAAGCAATATTCCGCTCCCGCATCCTACTTCTAAAACTTTACTGTTTTTACGAATCTTTTTGCAGTACTCGCTCAAACAACCAAACCCGAACTTTGCCTCATTAATCCATAGCTCTGATCTGCGAACATTTAAAGCTCGAATTTGATTAATGATTGTATTTTTCATAGGAACATTTTACCTTCAGATAATTCATGGAACAAATATTAATTTTTTATGGAGTTTAACTTTGTTCACTCTTTTATTCTAAGTAGTTCTTAGAATAATTATTTAATATAACTTTGAAATAATAAATTTAATGATAAGCTAGGCATTTAATGAATAATTTATTGTCAAGATGATAAATTTTTTAAACCAACACATTTATATTTTCTTATCACTAGCATTTGCTGTGAGTAGTCAGTTAATAATCAAATGGAAAATGTTAGATAATTCCTACAATGATTTTTCTTCATGGCAAGATAGGTATTTATTTGCATTTTCAATGCTCATAAATCCTTATATTATCTCGGCTCTTATTTTTTCAGTATTAGCTGGAGTGACATGGATGATTGCAATGACAAAATTCGAATTAAGCTACGCATATCCTTTTACAGTGTTTTCCCTTATTTTTATTACTCTGTTTTCTATCATTTTCTTTGAAGAGCAGGTAAATGCCCACAAAATTATAGGCATTATTTTAATAGTCATAGGAATTTTTAGCATTAGCAGAGGGTCGTAAAATTTGCTTTTTTTATAATTTAGAAATATCAATAACTTCATAAAGACCAGCAAAAAGGGCAATTCGACCTAATTTATTTGTCCAGTCAAGAACTTTGTTTTTGTCAATATCATCTACCCCGTGATCAATTGAACCATCAAAAATAACGAGTGAGCCCATTGAATTACTATTTTCAACATAAATTTTATTACCTGATTTATTTATAATAAATCCACCGCCTTCTTGAAAATGCTCCCCTTTATTTGTTAGGCAAATTGATAATTGAACAAAGGGTATATTTGAATTAGTTAATATTTTAGGGAAATGCATGTCATGGTGCTGTGACATATGGCCACCACCAGGTGGATAATGATGGAATCTGATAGCATTCCAATAACCATCTTTATTTGGATTAGATCCGAAATTAAGATTCATTTTTGTTAAATTATTTCTTAGCTCTATAGTTTTTTTAATGGTTTTAAAAATAGTACTATTTTGCTTAAAGAAGGATTCTCCAATATAAGATGTTTGTAAAATTTGAGAAATATTTTCACCTAATCCATTTGAAGAACCCACGGTAGTTTTTCTCCAAGGATGGTTACTTAATTCTTCATAATGAAATTTTTCGGTTTGTGAATGTAGGGTGTAATTTTTTTGAATTTTAAAATATTCATCTCTAATTTCCATAGCTGAATTTTTACTTATAAAGTTAGGTAATATGTAATATCCATTTTTTTTAACTTCTTGTTTAATTTTAATTATTTCCATAAAAATATCTCATTAAAGTTTTAGGCATATATTGAAAATAAATTTTAAAATCTATGTTATTGCATACTAAATGGCTAAAACTTATTAACTCATCCTAGAGTAAAACCTGAAGCACCCTGCTCTCTCGAGAATAATATATCATTTATTTGGCCATATTTATTTTAATTATCCATCTGATAAAACTGCTAATCCAAAACCTGTCTTACCATAACCATTGCCATTGTAAAGCATGTAACGTTGTCCAGCATGGTCGAAAACAAATGGGTACTCAATCATTTCAGAATCCCAACCAACTGACGAGATGTCAAGGCATTTATTTCTTAAGTCTAGTTTCCATGATTTACCGTCCACGCTAGTTGCGTATCCGATACGATATTTTTGTCTTGAACCGCTACGAAATGAAAACCACATCTCATATTCACCGGATCTACTCCTCACGACCGTAGGATGGGAAAAAGCCTGAATGACACCAATCTCATAAGGCACAGCTAAACCGTGTCGAATCCAGGTATGTCCATCATCAGATGAAGCGTAGTTTATTGTATGAATCATCTCCCCATTTCCAGCATCCCATGTGCTCGTTGACCCATACCACATTAAATAGTTTGAATCATCCCTGTTAAGCACCCAAGGGTATGAAAGACTTATTGGATCTGTTTTGTCAGAACTCATTAATGGTGAGTTGTCATCAAGGTGCAAAGTAGCTAGGTTCGGTGAAACGATGAGCCGGCCTATATCACCACGCCAATGTTCATTGTGTGGTGCCTGCCAACCCATGAAGAGCATGTAGTGCAAGCCATTTACCGAGTAGCAATTTCCTATACTAACTCCATCAGCGAAGAAGCTGCCTTCCGGGCCATGTTCAAAAAATGGGTGTTGATGCTCGATTATTACTTTACGTTGAACAATGTCAATATCCACCGCGCCAATAGATGAACGGTTTTGATCGTCTCGACCAGAGAAGAACACACGATATACATCGCCATCAAAATGAATAGGCAATGGATTCGCTGCATATGAAGCTAACTTAGGGTGTCGTATAGTTCCAGGCGTATATATTTGACCTAGCTTTTCCCATCGTTGCTTCATATTCCCTTCAACTTATTACTGGGCACCTTAGATCGCTCAGTGGCTGTGCCGATATATACACCCTCTGGCTCTGCGTCCTTGAGTAGCAGTGCTCCAGCACCGATAACACATTTATCTCCAATTTTAATATGATCGCGAAGTGTAGCATTAACCCCAATAAAACATTGCTCACCAATCTCTACACCACCAGAAATTACAACTTGAGAAGCGATAAAAGTGTGATCCTTAATCACCGAGTGATGACCAATGTGATTGCCACTCCATAAGGTGACATTGTTACCTATCGATACAAAAGGCTGGATCGTATTGTCCTCAAAAATGAAGCAGTTTTCTCCGATTTTCCCCTCATTCATTACTGTTGCGCTTGAGCTCACAAAACTAGCAAACCGGTAACCCAATAATTTTGCAGCTAAATATTTTTCTTTTCGGACGGCATTAAGTTTTGAATAACTCAGTGCTACAAAAATTTCATATTCTTCAGGTGGGTATTGGATAGTCATATCTTCAAATGCAACAACAGGCAACCTACAGAATTTATCATCCCGAATAAAACTTGCATTAACAGTAAAAGCTACGACCTCATAATCTGAATCGTTACTAAAATAAAAGTGCGCAAGTTGAGCAATTTCGCCTGAGCCAAATATTACTAGTTTCTTTTTTTTCATAATTTTCTAACCAAAATAGTGAACTCGTAAAGGTCATAGTCATGTAGAAGTGCAACCTGACGTGAATACCGCCGCTCGCACAGATCGAATATCTTGCATGGATCTGCATAGTAAAGATAGTCGCGCTTTTTATCTTCATCAGAGTATGAAGTTAAACAATTAAAAGCAAAGCCAAAACGGCTAGTTCTATCTAGTTCGTCGAGCGTATCCTGAAGATAGCCATACCATTCGTTATCTTTTCGGCCCTGACGCACATTAAAAATTCCACTTGCCACACCGTAATCCGCCTCAATATCGGGTTGTGCTGCAGTGAGGAATCTCACTAATCCGCTTGACGCATGACGAGACTTAACATGACGAGACTCAGCTGAGAGGATCATATTTTTAGACACATCTATGCCAAGATATGAAGATATCGAGTACTTATTATGAAGATACTCCAGTAGAGCGCCGTACCCACAACCAAGATCATTTAATGAGAAATCCTTTTTTTCGATGTCGATAATTTTGCATAACTGCTCAAAGCGAAGAGACTGGCTTTCTAAACTATTCCAATCAACCCCATGAGGTGATTCGCCGTGTACTTTTAACTTTTCCGTGTAATAAGTCGCGACTTCGGATAGTAAAGATGATTTATTTTCTTTCGTCACTCGTCGCCCTTTTTTTCGCGAGAAGTAAGAAATTGATTTATTGAACCAGGCTCCTCGTAATTGAATCCAAAAAGATCCATTTCCTCCTCTGAAAGTCCTGCTGCAGAGATATTTTTAGGAATATTAATCTGTTGCTTAAAATAAGGTATCGTGAAGACGTGATTAACAGCCCGTCTCTCCTGATCCGTTCTGTTGAGGCCGCCGCTATGAAAAAGCATACAATCCATTAAAATATATTGTCCCGCCTTAGCTTCGATCTGGATAGCATTCCTATTGATAAATCCGGTAGATGGAAAATTTACCTCCTTATGGGTTGCTGGAAGTACAAAAGTTGAGCCATTTTCCAATGTAAAATCATCTATGCAAAATAAAGCATTCAAAGCCAAAGGGCTACTTGAAACATAATGCTGGTATGGTAAATCTCTGTGCCAGGATATTGGGTTGTTTGATTCTCCAGGTGGGTTAATAATACCATTTTGTTGATTTAGGATATATTTGCCCATAATCAACGTACTTAATACTGACGATAAATTAAGATTCTTGGCGAGTTGTATAAATTCTGATCCACCGTGGGTCAATGGTGCGCGTATCGTGTGAAGTTCTTTAGCACTTCTTAGCCTGTCTTCACCATAAGTGATTAGATAATTTTTACGAGTTGAATTAAACTCATTTGAAATATCTTGCAATTCTTTATTTGTAAAATCAGAATCTAGAATTGCGAAGCCGAGTCGCCTCACTTGGTCAGCAACCTCTTCGATTTCTGATTTATATTGATCTTGATTTATTACGCCATAGAAAGCCTCAGGGATATTATTAAACTTAGAAGACATTTATTTGATTTCCTTTTTTACGTAATTTTTATAATAGATTTGTCGAACTATCGTATAAGGTCGCTGCTTGACCTCTGCGAATATTTTGGAGATATAGATTCCCTGCATTCCGATAAATAATATTATAAGTCCAGAAAACATCCATACCGAAGCAATCACTGATAAATATCCCTCGGGCGGAGTTGCAATAAAAAAATAAAGAGCTGCCAAATAAAGAATGAAGATTGCTGCTGAAAGTGACATCATCAAACCAGCATAAAAGATGAATATTAAAGGTAAGCTGCTAAAAGATGTCACCGCGTTAACCAAATGGCTAAATTTCTTTTTTAGTGAGTAAGTAGTCGAGCCTTTCCAGTTCTTGTCGACAAACTGCATTGATTGGCGGAATCCTGTCGTGATCCATAACCCACCGATATTTAATTCCCGCTCCTGATGAGCTACAAGTGCCTGCACATATCGCCTAGTCATCAAGCGCGCTGTTGCAATATTGTCAGGCTGTTCAGTGCCTGTAAGCAATCTAAAAATTCTATAGAAAAACCATCCCGTTAATTTTTCAACCCAACCACCATTTCTTTTAGCCAAGACACCATAAACCATATCGCTATCTTCTTCGTGCATCTGTTGTTCAAAAGATGCTAGCCACTCTGGTGCTTCTTCAAGGTCACTGTCAATTAAAAAAATACGTTCTCCTTGGGCTTGTGCCAACCCAGTCATAATGGCTTTATGGTGACCGAAATTGCGGGACAGGTCGACGACAACTATGTGTGAATCTTGCTCTGTGAGCTTGATGGCTAGTTCTAGACTATTATCTGGAGATCCATCGTTTACAAAGACTATTTCAAAATCATCTCCAGCCATTTCTCTGGCAGCAGCGCTTAAACGTTGGTATAACTCTTCAATATATGGTGCCGAATGGTAAAGCGTTGTAACAACGGAAAGTTTCATGTGACATACCTCATATAGCGCGGAGAGTCCTTACCGCAATTGAACAGAAGGTCTAGGATGGTGACCCCATGAGTAAACTCGCCCCAAAGTTGAGGGTAGTCAAGATAGCCAGCGTAGTCGAACCAGGTGAGCTTAATCCCCATATCCGCAAAAGCCACCTCATCCATATAACCCTTGGCCGCCGGACCTGAAATGTATTCAGTAGCCCCAGCCTGTATGCATAGTTCTCCGAGACGTTGAGTCTTTTCATCATGTAAGGTGTAGTCGCTTGATTTAGAAATGGTAGTTTTGATACCCAAGTAATTGCAGATGGATTCAATAAATCGGCGATTAAGTTGTGAGACATGGCTATAAGACTCTTTTAAGTAGAGGGGCTCAAGCCATGTAGCAATTTCAGAAAAGTGTGGTGTGTTGCTATAGTTTTGCACCAACGCTTTCCAATGTAATGCCGCCCAGTCAATGCCGTCGATCTCAGTTTCATATATCTTCTGGTGGTATTTGTCTTTCACCAGCACAGGAACTGTAAGCCACTGGATACCTTGAGGTGTCTTTATTTGGTTGCGATTGCGCCAGTCGCGCCGAGTGTATTGCACGTCGTCAAGCAGGATGAACTCATCCACAGCTGAGATCATGTCAAAGTACCCCTTCCATGGAATATAGTTAGATTGGATGATTGCTATTTTTTTCATTGTAGGCCTTCCCACAGGCAAATGGAGGCTAGGAAAATAACTGAAGCTACATTCATCAGTCTTTTTAACACCTCGATATCACTCCTTTTGAAATATCAACTCCAATTTATATAATTATACTGTATCCGCAACTTGAAACTTTTTAAAAATTAAAGAAATAATTTAAATTGACGAACAAATATTACTTGAAATTTTTTAGTCTATCAATTATTTTTGGTAGTATAAATTTACAACCATAGCTAATAATTTGTTTAGTCCTTAGGAATTGAAAATTTCCCTGTGATTTGGAGAGATCTCGGATGCTTTTTAAATATATTTATATTTATTATAATCTCATATTTTGATAGAATTAACAGAAGGATTAAATTAAATAGTTTTTAATTTAAATTTTTTATTTTTTATTATTAGGAGTAATATAAAATGGCTTTAAAAGGAAGCAAAACAGAACAAAATTTAAAAGACGCCTTCGCGGGTGAATCTCAAGCAAATCGTAGGTATTTATATTTTGCAGCAAAGGCAGATGTAGAAGGTTATAACGATGTTGCTGCTTTGTTTCGTTCTACTGCAGAAGGTGAAACAGGCCATGCTCATGGCCATTTAGAGCACCTTGAAGAATGCGGAGATCCTGCAACAGGCTTACCAATTGGTACCACAGAAGAAAATCTAAGGGCTGCTGTAGCAGGTGAAACTCACGAATATACTGATATGTATCCTGGTATGGCAAAGACTGCAAGAGATGAAGGATTCGATGAAGTTGCAGATTGGTTTGAAACTCTCGCAAAGGCAGAACGCTCTCATGCAAATAGATATGAAAAAGCATTAGGTGAATTAGTAGCTATGTAATAAAACCCGGGGTTTCCCCGGTTTTATTTTTTAAATATCTATGAATACTCCAAAAGAAGGTAATTTAGAGGCGCCTACCAGACATCCTATTGATTGGAAAAACCCAGATTATTTTAAAGAGGAATTACTCAATCAAGAATTAGAAAGAGTGTTTGATATATGTCACGGATGTAGAAGGTGCGTAAGCCTATGTCAATCGTTTCCAGTTTTGTTTGATTTGGTAGACGAATCAACTACGATGGAAGTTGATGGAGTTAAAAAAGAAGATTACACAAAAGTTGTTGATCAATGTTACATGTGTGATTTATGTTACATGACAAAATGTCCTTATGTTCCACCTCACGAATGGAATGTAGATTTTCCTCATTTAATGTTGAGAGCTAAGGCTATTAAATATAAAAAAGGGGAAGTAAAAATTAGAGATAAAGTACTTACAAGTACAGATAATGTAGGAAAATTTGCAGGAATACCAATTATCGCTCCAACTATAAATACTATTAATAAGGTAGGTATCGTAAGAAAAGGTTTAGAAATTGTTGCTGGAATTCATTCAAAAGCTTGGCTTCCTAAATTTGAGAGCAATACTCTAAGAAAGAAACTTAAAAATTATAAAAGTAATTTGATTGCAGAACCTGCAGGAAAGACTTCTGGAAAAGTTGCTTTATTTGCTACTTGTTTTATGAATAGAAATGAACCAGGCCCCGGCGTAGATTTAATTAAAGTTTTTGAACACAATAAAATTCCAGTTATGTTGACCGAAAAAGAAACTTGCTGCGCTATTCCAAAACTTGAGCTTGGAAATCTCGAGGCTGTAGAACAAGCTAAAGAAATTAATATTCCTATTTTAGCAAAGCTTGTTGATCAGGGATGGGATCTGACAGCTTTAATTCCCTCATGTATTTTAATGTTTAAACAAGAACTTCCTTTAATGTTTCCCGATGATCAGGATGTTATGAAAGTTAAAAATGCATTTTATGATCCTTTTGAATATTTAATGCTTAGAAATAAGGAGGATAAATTTTTAACTAATTTTAAAGAAGGTTTAGGTAAAATTTCATATCATGCAGCATGTCATCAAAGAGTTCAAAATATTGGACCAAAGACTAAAGAGACGCTATCTTTAATTCCTGAAACTCAGGTTGAAATTATTGAAAGATGTTCAGGTCATGATGGAACTTATGCGGTTAAAAAAGAAAGTCACGATTTTGCAGTTAAGCTTGTTAAACCTATAGTAAAAAAAATAAATGATGCGGACGCTGATCATTACGGAAGTGATTGCGCAATGGCTGGGCATCATATCGGGCATATTATGAAAAATGGAAAAGAACCCGAACATCCAATTACATTACTTAGAAAAGCATATCAAATTTAAAATTAGGCTAAAAAATGTCACTCTTAAGTAAAAAAGATTTATTTAGTTTAGAAAAATATTCAGAAATTAGAAATGAGTTTCGAGCTAAAGTTATGAAACATAAAAAAAATAGACGTTTAGCTTTTAATGATCACGCAGTTCTTTATTTTGAAGATTCTCTTACAATGCAGTATCAAGTTCAAGAAATGTTGAGAATAGAAAAGATATTTGAAGCAGAGGGAATACAGCAAGAATTAGACGTTTATAATGAACTTGTTCCAGACGGGACAAATTGGAAAGCAACTTTTATGATTGAGTATACAAATGTTGGTGAAAGAAAAAAAGCTTTATCAAAACTCATTGGAGTAGAGAAGTCGATTTGGGTCCAAGTTGAGGACAGTGAAAAAGTATATGCAATTGCTAATGAAGATATGGATCGTGAAACTGAAGATAAAACTTCTGCTGTTCATTTTACTCGATTTGAATTAACTAAAGATATGATAACTAATATTAAAGTTGGATTACCAATAATATTTGGTATCGACCATGATGAATATAAAACTGAAATAATAGTCCCACCCAAAGTTCAAAGATCTTTAATTGTTGACCTCAATTAAATAATGATAATAAAAAAGCCACTTTTAGGTAGCTTTTTTATTCAAGATGCCACAAATACCATGCAGCAATTGAACGATAAGGCCTCCAAACTTTAGAAATATCTATAATATCTTTAGGAGAGAGGATCGTATTTAATTGTTTAAATTTTTGATAATTTTTTCTAATAGCCAAGTCATTTTGAGGAATAATATCTAATCTACCAAGATTAAAAATTAGAATCATTTGTACTGTCCATTCCCCAACCCCTTTTATAGACGAAAATAATTTAATTATTTCATTATCAGTCATTTTAGTTATTTCGTTTGAAGTCGGTAATTTTTTATTAATATTCAATGATGCAATTAGTAAAATTGTAGATAATTTATTTTTTGATAACCCACATGATTTTATTTTAATTGGGGATTCTTTTAAAATAAATTTATCTGTTGGAAACTTATCATTAAATATTTCTAAAAAACGCTCAAGAATAGCATTTCCAGCTTTTGGATGTAATTGCTGAAAAATAACTGATTTTATTAATGATTGATAGGGCTCTAAATTGCTACTAATTTTTATATTACATGGCCCTTTTCTTTTTACTAAATTTTTCCAGTCAGAATCTATTTTTGAAAGAAAGTCTGATGCTTCTTCATATATATGTTTATTACCAGTTAATAGATTTTCCTGCATAATCTACATATTTCCCTGAATTATCCAATGTTAATTTTTTAATTTGTTTAATCATTCCTTCAACACTTTCGTATGCATCAATCCATCCACCCATTCCACCCATATCTGTTCTTACCCAACCAGGATGTAAAGTGAGAGTTGCTATACCATGATGTTTAATATCATGACTTAAGCTTTGCATCATACTATTTAGAGCAGTTTTACTACTTCGATAAATATATGACCCCCCGCTAGTATTGTCGTCAATACTCCCCATTTTACTAGTTATAGAAATAACTTTTTTTAAAACACTATTTGATATTTGATTTAGAAAAGCTTCAGTAATTTGGTATGGCGCTATAGTATTAATCTTAAAACTTTCCAACCATTCATCGTAGTTTATATTACCAACTGTGCTTGACCTATAAATTCCAGCGTTATTTATTAATATATCAATTTCCTTATCTTGTAATTGTTTTGATAAATTCTTAATGTTTTCTAAATTACCTACATCTAATTCATAGATCTCAATATTTTCTGATTCATCTGTTAATGTTTTGAGATTTTTAGCTTGGCTTATGTCTCTGCAACAAGCTAGAACATTAAAATTGCCTTCACTATATTGTTTAACAAACTCATATCCTAATCCTCTGTTTGCACCAGTTACTAATACAGTATTCATATGAAATCACTCCTTAATTTAAATATAAACTTTATTTTTTTAATTGGGTCTATAATTAATATTTAATAAATAGTATAGGTATGCTTATGAAAAACAAATATTTTTTATTTATTTTCTTTTTTTTAGCTTTTTCACTTAATGCTGAAGAATTAGATAAATATTGTACTACAAGCTTAGCTGGTGGAAATTTTCATAAAACAGATTGCTCTGTTAATACTACTTTTGATGGAAAAAAGTATTGTTTTGGTGATAATGATTCGAAATCAGTTTTTTTAAAAAATCCAAAAATAACATTATCTAAAGCAACATCTTTTTATAATAAAAATAATAGTGATACTCGAAAAAAAATCTCTCAAAAGATGGCTGATGAATTATTAGAGGATCCAGATTGTGATTTATCTAATATAGATCTTGGATATCTAGATTTTAAGGGTAAAGATTTAACTCATTGTGTAATGATAAATGCTAGTTTTTTTGGTTCAGATTTAAGAGGGGCCAATTTATCAGGAGGAAATTTACAAAGAGCATATTTAAATTTAGCTCGCCTTGAAAATGCAGATTTTACTGGGGCCAACTTAGCTGCAGCTACAATATTCCAACCAATTTTTGGCAAGACAATTTTTAAAAGCGCTAATTTAAGCAATGCTCGTTTAATTGGCACCCTTGGAAATGTTGATATGTCAGGTGCTATTATTAAACAAGGTAGGCTAGGTTTAGATGTGGGTAATCAGCCTATGGGCCAAATGAAATTTGATTCTTCTGGTGGTAATTTTGCAAAAGCTGATTTTGAGGGTGCTGATCTTAATATTGCAAGTTTTATTTTTGGAGATTTACGAGAAGCTAATTTAAGAAATACCAATATGAACCGAGCAGAGTTAGTCAATGCTGATCTCAGAGGTGCTGATTTAACCGATGCTGATTTAACCGATGCTGATGTTGATGGTGCTGATTTTGAAGGTGTGATTGGCTTATCTACAATTAAAGGATTTTCAACCGTTAAAGGTAAATGTCATAATTGTGGCATGTAATTTAAAATGTTAAACAAAAAAAACACCCTGTTGGGTGTTTTTTTTGTATTAAAGCTTTTAATTAACGGCTGATTTAAGTGCAGCACCTGCTTTAAATGATGGTACGGTACGTGCTGGGATATTAAGTGCAGCACCTGTTTGTGGATTTCGACCAGTTCTAGCTGCTCTTTTAGCAGTTTTGAATGTACCAAAACCAATTAATGTTACAGTATCACCTTTCTTTAATGCGCCAGTGATTGAGTCTACTGTTGCATCTATTGCTCGACCTGCATCTGCTTTTGTTGATCCTGTTGCATTAGCAACTGCTTCAATTAGTTCACCTTTATTCATGCCGTTCCTCCAAAATTGAAATTTAATATTTTATTAGTACGCTACCTAAATAGTGCTGTTAATTCCCTATTTACTAGGTTGTCATTAACTTTGCCTTTTTTTATTTTTGTTGTCAACAATAAATTTGACTTTATTTCCTATACATTTTATTCAGACTGTAGTAGCTGACTTTAATAATTTTACTTGATTAATGTTACAATATTCAAAATGATTAAAAATAAAAAACAACACGGTGGGTTAAGAATAGGTGCAGGACGAAAATTACATAGTGGTCTTTATGGAGAGTCTACGAAGGTAATAAGAGTTCCTACAAGTAAAGTATCTGATATTCAAAAATATATTATTCAATTTCAAGTGAACAATGTTATTGATGTTAGTAAGAGCAATTTCTTATTGACTCACCAACCTTTAGATCTATTTGAGTATAAAGTTCCAGCTGGTTTTCCATCGCCAGCTGAAGATTATAAAGAAAAAAAATTAGATTTAAATGAATATTTGATTAAGCAAAAGGAAGCAACATTTTTTGTTAGGATTAAAGGTGATTCAATGATTGATGCAGGTATCCATGATAATGACATTGTGATTGTAGATAAATCTCAGACAGCCTCTACGGGAGATATTATTCTAGCTTCTATTGATGGCGATTTTACTGTTAAATTATTATCTAGAAATAAATCTAAATATCAATTATTACCAGCTAATGAGAAATATAAACCAATTGAAATTAACGAGTCAATGCAATTTGAGGTATGGGGAGTTGTAACTGGGGCGGTTAGGAAATTTAAATAAGGCAATGATTGCACTAGTGGATGTAAATAACTTTTATGTAAGTTGTGAGAGATTATTTAATCTAAAATTATTAAATAAACCAATCATAGTTTTAAGTAACAATGATGGATGTGTTATTTCAAGAAGTAATGAAGCTAAATTATTAGGTATTAAAATGGGGGCACCATTATTTAAAGTAAGAAATATAATTAAGCTATCCAATATTATTGTTTTATCATCAAACTATTCACTATATGAAGATATAAGTAGCCGCACAATGAAATTATTATCGTCTTTTTCAAATCAACAAGAAATTTATTCGATTGATGAATGCTTTTTGGGTTTATCGGGTGATCAAAATATTTATGCGACAGGGCAAAAAATAAAAAAGCAATTATGGAAATACTTAGATATGCCAGTATGTGTGGGTATAGCTTCAACAAAAACACTAGCAAAATTAGCAAATTATTGTGCGAAAAAACAGCCTCAATGGTCTGGAGTCTGTGATTTATCTAAATTATCTGATATTAGAATTAATAATATTATGTCTAAAATTAACGTTGGTGAAGTATGGGGAATCGGTATTAAAACAGCAAATAAACTTAAAGCTATAGGAATAGATTCAGTATTAGATTTAAAAAAATCTAATGCAATATATATAAAAAAGAAATTTAGTATAAGTATAGAAAAGATTATTTATGAGCTTAATAATATTATTTGCTTCCCTATTAATTTAAATAAACAGTTAAAAAAACAGATTATTGCTTCAAGAAGTTTTGGTTGTCCAATTCAAAATTATGAATTATTAGTTGAGGCTGTTACAACATTCACTTCTAGAGCTGCTTTAAAATCAAGACAGCAAAATACACTTGCAGAATATGTTACTGTATTTATTGGTAGTAGTCCTTTTCAAAAAAAATCGAATTACTATCGGAACAACATTACATTAAAACTTTCTTATCCAACAAATGATACAAATTTAATTTTATCTATAGCATTGAAAGCATTAAAATTAATTTATAAATCTAATATTAATTACATTAAATGTGGAATTATTTTGTCAGGCTTAATAGATAAAAGTAGAACTCAAGATTATTTGTGGCCAATTAAAATTATTGAGCAATCTCGATTAACTCAAACTATCGATAATATTAATATTAAATTTGAAAAAAATAGTCTTCGATTTGCAACACAACCAATTGATCCAATTTGGAGAATGAAACAATCAAGAAAGAGTCAGTCGTTTACGACATCATGGGAAGAGCTTTTAATAGTTAATTAGATTCTGTAGTCATCTGGACAGGATTGAGCTGAACAAAAGTATCATTTTCTTTCAAAATAACTTTCCAGCCTTGGAAGTACAGCTCACTAATGGAAGGATTCAATTGAATTTTAAAAGGGGCTTCACCTCGGTGAGTTAGTCTTTGGCCTTCATTTAGGTTATATTGCTTAAATTGACCTTGATTATCTATAGTACAAATAGATTGTTTTTTTAGAGAAATAATATGAAAATAGGTCGGAGGTCTTTCTGGATTTATTCTTTTCCAAATTTTATCCATAGGAGCAGACTTAATTGAGCATAAGAATTCTATTGGTGTAATTTTGGATTTGGTTTCAATTTTTTGAATATTCTCTTTAAGAATAAATACTTTCTTCTCTTGTTTAAAATTCTTAGATACGGGTGCTGATAAGTCATTATTCGTTATATTTTTTTCTTCAGACATATTAGATTTAGGAATAACAATTTCTAAATCAGTATCTTTAGTATTGGAATTTTGAAGAATTATAAAGATTAATATTAAGCACAATAATATTAAGATGATGTGACTAGGAATTTTTTTAAGTGTTGATAAGAAAGAGGATTTATTATTATCTGTAGATATTTCTTCACTTTCTTCTTCATTTATTTCCTCTTTCGTTGGAATTTCTTCTGGAATAATTTTTTCAAAATCAATTGCTAAAAAATTGCAGTATCGTTTTAAAGCAAGATTTCTAAAATGCGGAGTAGCAAATCCGTATTGAAGATTATTTTCTAGTGATTTAACTTGATCAATATTTAGGGTTAGTTCTGACGCAATATTTTCAAGTGAAATTTTTTGTTTTTTTCTTTCCTGCGCGAGAACCTTATAATTATATTTAAAATTATTATTATTCATTTTATTTAAAATAATCTAAACATAATTATTGCTACAAAAGTGGGAGGAAGAGCTCCTAAAAGTAATCCTAATGGATTAACACTCTTTTCAGAAAAATTGTTTCTTAATATTGCAATACCTGCAGGATTTGGTGCATTAGCAATTACAGTTAAACCACCACCAGTTACTGCACCTGCTACAAGTGCTATTTTAAATTCTTCTGTTAAACCTTCTACTAGAGAACCTAAATAAGTTAGCGCAGCATTATCAGTAAATGCTGTTAGGATTGTAGCGCCAAAATAAACTGTTGTAGAGTCCATTGTCATTAAAGTTGGTTCTAACCACCATTGTTGAGCTCCTCCTAAAACAACTAAACCAGCAAGAAAAAAAGCAACTAATAAAGCTTCATTTAATATTAAGTCGTTTTGATAATCTTTGTAAGCTGTGACGTATCCTAAGAAAAAGAGGAAAAGAGCCATAAATATTGCTGAATGATGAGCGAAAAATACAACATTTATAAGGAAAAATAAATGAACTAAAGTAACTAATAAAGGAACAGGATTTTCACTTTTATTTTCTTTAAAAACTATATTATTGAAGCTTTCTTTAAAGAGAAAAATTATTCCAATTGTATTAATTAAAACTGCTATTCCAGAACGCCATCCGAAGTTTGATAGCATAAACCAAATATCCCAGTTCCATGTATTGCTAACCATTAGGACTGGAGGAGCAGCATAAGGCGTAAGCGTCCCTCCAATTGAAATATTTACGAATAGCACACCTAGAGTTGCATATTTAAACTTTGTAGAAACCTCATTTCCAAAATAATTTCTACTTAATAGCATTGCAGCTAATGTCATTGCAGCTGGTTCAGTTATAAAAGAACCAAGAATAGGTACGAAGCTTAATAAAAGAAAGTAAATAGAAATTTCTTTTTTGAAAGGTATAACACTAGCAAAATTAAGAACCACTTTTTCAACAAACTCAAGAATAGGTCTTGTTGCAGCTATTACCATAATGACAAATACAAACATCGGTTCAGTAAAATTTCTTGATTCGACATAATTAACTGCAGAGTCCTTTCCATCAATACCAAACATAAATAAAACTAGAACCATTGCCCAAAAACCAAATACAATTTCTACTTCGCCTAGCATATGAAGTATTCCTGAATATTTTGGATTAGTTAATGCAAGATGTTGAAAATATTTAGTTGAAAAAGTATGAATAATTGCCACCGCAAATAAAATTGCAGCTATAAGGTTTATAAAATTTGGATTCAACATAAAAAGTTGTGAGTTAAAAATTAGTTAATTAATCACTTATTTTAACATTTATGATTAAAACCTTGTTCTTTTATTTGGAGGAATATGGTTTAATTCTTAGATAGTTAATTTATAAAATGGTTAGAATGAAACAACTTCCTTCCCAGAAAACTCAAGAACTAATGATTTTGCATCAGCAGGGTAATATTAAAGCAGCTGGTGAAATGGCAATACAGTTACTTAAAGATTATCCTAAAGAATTGTTACTTCATAATATTTTAGGTGTTTATGAAGAAAATCAAGGGAATTTGAAAGCAGCAGCAAATTCATATCAAAATGCACTTAACATTAATCAAAATATACCTGAATTACAATTTAATTTAGGTGCTATTTTACATGCATTAAATAATAACGAAGGCGCGATAGATCATTACCAAAAAGCAATTAAACTAAATCCAAGTTTTACAGAAGCCTTTTTTAATTTAGGAATTACGTACCAAAGATTATCTCAGTATGAATTAGCTATTGAGTCATATGAAAAAGCAGTTAACATTCAACCTGGATTTTATGAAGCAATTGCAAACATTGGTACAATTCAACAAATTCAGGGAAATTTAGAAGAAGCAATTACTTTTTTTAAGAAGTCTTTAGCAATTTTTGAAGATGGAAGAGGGCATTATAATATTGCAGGAGCTTACAGGAATTTAGGTAATTTATCTCTATCTATAAAACATTATAAAAAAGCAATTGAAATTGGTCCGGCTGAAGCTGAATTTTACTCTGATTTGGGAGATTCTTTATGGCATGATGGCAATATTCAAGAGGCTAATCGTTTTTTGAGAATGGCTGTTGAAGTTGATTCCTCCAATGCAAAGTCAAATTATCAATTAGGCATTTTCTTATATGACAATAAAGCTTTTATAGAGGCGATAAAATATTTTGAGTCCGCTCAAATTGGAGATTCGGAGGAGAGAATTTTATATTGTTTGTACAAGCTTAAGGAATTTGATCAATTTAAAGAGAAATTAGAAGGTTTAATTACAAAAAAAAATTGCTCTCCTTTTTTGGCTACACTCTCAGCTCATTATGCTCAGAACTTTAAAATAGAAGATTTTTATAATTTTTGTCCCTCACCACTAGATTTCGTTTGTCATGAACAAATTCCAGAATTAGTAAAAAATAATCAGCAACTTATAAAAGATTTGATAAATGACATTGATAATGCTGATATTGGACAAAGAAAACAATCAAGATTAACAGCTGGTATTCAATCTTCTGGTAATTTATTTAAGAGAGATGAAGTCTCTTTTAATAAGTTAGCAGAGGCTTTAAAGAAAATAATCAAGAAATATTTTTTAAAATATAAAAATGAAGATAACGAATTTATTAAGTCATTTCCAAAAAATATTCTTTTTAGCAGTGCATGGTATGTAAGGATGCAATCAGGGGGACATTTAACTTCCCATATCCATGAGGAAGGTTGGGTTAGTGGCGCAGTTTATTTAGTGGTTCCAAAAGATTCTGGACCAGACAAACAAGAAGGCGCTATTGAGTTAAGTAGTGATGGAGATGAATATCCTCGATTACATAATGAGTTTGAAAAAAAAGTAATTTTACCAAATGTAGGAGATGTTATTTTTTTCCCTTCTTCTGTGTTTCACAGAACAATCCCTTTTATTTCAAAAGAAGAAAGAATTTGTATTGCATTTGATGTAAAACCTAAATTTAGGTAATAATAGACTTTATGACTGGCCAAAAAGAAATCAAAATAAGTGATATAGACAATCTTATCTCTAAAGGGCAATTCAAAGAAGCCTTAACTATTCTTAATAACTTATCTCAAAGCAAACCAAATAATCCAGATCTTTTTCTAATGGGTGGAAATTGTTATGGAGCAATGCAATCTTATGAACAAGCTATTTTATGTTATCAAGAAGCAATTAAACTTAAACCTGATTTTTCGGAGGCGCACAATAATATTTCGGTTTATCTTAAAGAAATAGGTGAACTTGAAAAGGCACTTTTACACGCTAAAAAGGCAGTTAAATTTAAACCTAATTTTGCTCCGGCGCATAATAATCTTGGTGTTTGTTTGTATGAATTAGGAAGACCAAAAGAAGCAGAAATATCTTATAAAAGAGCAATTGCACTTAAATCTAATTATGCAGATGCACATAATAATATAGGTAATATTTATAAAGATTCTGGCCAGGTTGATGAGGCCATTTTAAGTTATAAAAAAGCAATTAAAATTAATCCTAATTGTTCTGGGGCATATGATAGTCTTGGCGCAACTTACAGTGAGCTAGGAAAAAATGAGGAGGCTACCGCATTTTATGGAAAGGCGAGAGGTTCTAATAAAGATTTCGAGCAAGGTTTATCTTTATTTGAAAATGGGAATTTTACTGAAGCCACTAAATTTTTTGAAAAATCTCAACATGCAGATTGGAAATCAAAAACCCTAGAAAGTCATTACAGAGCTGAAGAATATGATTTATTTAAAGAAAAATTAATTAATTTTACAAAGAATGAACCACATATTTTCAGAACTATAGCAGCATTATCTGCGCATTATGCTCAAAATTTAAAAACAGATGACCCGTATAATTTTTGTCCAAATCCATTAAATTTTGTTTGTCATGAAAAAATATCAGAATTGACAGAAAACAATAATCAACTTACTAATGAACTTATAAAAGATATAAAGACTGCTGGTGTTTTAAAAAGAGAATATCAATATTTGTCTCATGGAACTGCTTTGGAACAGTCAGGCGGTCATTTATTTAAAAGATCAGAAAAATCTTTTAAAAAATTATCTACGGCAATTATAAAAACAATTAAAAGATATTATTTACGCTATCAAAATGAAAAAAATGAATTTATTCTTTCATTCCCAAAAAAAATTACTTTCAGTAGTGCATGGTCTATCGAAATGAAAACAGGTGGTCATTTAAGTGCCCACAATCACCAAGAGGGTTGGATAAGTGGAGCCCTTTATTTGGCAGTTCCTAAAGAAAATGGTGAAGATGGTCAAGAAGGTGCAATTGAGTTAACTTCAGATTTTCACCAATATCCAAAGCTTCATAATGAATTTGATAAAAAATTAATTTTACCTGAAGTAGGCGATGTTGTTTTCTTTCCATCTCCTCTTTATCATCGAACAGTTCCGTTTAAATCAAACGAAGAACGTATTTGTATAGCATTTGATGTTAAGCATGATGTCAAAAATTTTGGTACTTATTAAGTTTTTTTAAAAGTTTTTAGGCAAAGTATTTATGGTTAATTATATTCAAGCAGCACAATCGGAGTTAAATAATTTTAATAATCTTTTTTCGAAAAAAGATCATAAAGAAGCTCTAGCTGAACTTGATTTACTAACTCAAAAATATCCAAATGATCCTAATCTTTTCTTACTTGGTGGGAATTGTTATGTTGAAATGGGGCATTTTAACCAAGCTATTTTATGCTACGAAGAAGCAATAAAATTAAAACCAGATCTTGTTGATGCTCATAATAATATGGGTATATGTTTAAAAGAGACTGGTGAAATTGACAAGGCTGTAGTAAGTTTTCAAAAGGCGCTAAAACTTAAACCAGATTATGCAGTGGTGCACAATAATCTTGGGATATGTTTATATGACTTATCTCAATCAAAAGAGGCTCAATTATGCTTTAAGCGAGCTATTAAGTTAAAACGAGATTATGCTGAACCTCATAGCAATCTTGGAAATATTCTAAAAGATTTGGGTAATGTAGATGAAGCTATTTTAAGTTATCAAAAAGCAATTAAATTAAACCCAGACTTTATTGATGCTTACAATAATCTCGGGTCAATTTTCAACGAACTTGGACGAAACGAAGAAGCGATTAAATGCTGGGGTATTGCAAGAGGTGGTAACAAGGGCTATGAAAAAGGACTTGAAATGCTTGAAAAGAAAAATTTTTCAGAAGCAATCAAAAATTTTGAAACCTCCAACTTTGGAGATTGGCAAGAAAAAGTTTTAGAATGTCACTACAGAGCAAAAGAATTCGAAAAGTTTAAAGAAAAATTACCAAAAACTTTTAATGGTCGAAGACATAATATTAGACGTTTAGCTTCTATTTCAGCAAATTATGCGCAAAATTTTAAAATAAAAGATCCTTATAATTTTTGTCCCTCCCCGTTAGATTTTGTGTGTCATGAAGAAATACCAGAGCTTTTGGAAAATAAAGGAGAACTAATAAAAGAATTAATTCATGACATTAATACTGCCGGCATTTTAAAAAGAAAATATCAATATTTATTTAATGACTCACCTGTAGAACAATCTGCTGGACATTTATTTAGAAGATCAGAAAAATCATTTAAAAAATTATCAGATGCTTTAATTAAAGCAATCGAAAAATATTTTCTGCGTTACAAAGATGTAGAAAATGAATTTATTCTTTCTTTTCCAAAAAAAATTAATTTTATAAGTGCTTGGTATATTAAAATGCAATCGAGCGGACATTTAACAGCGCATATTCATGAGGATGGATGGATTAGTGGTGCTGTTTATTTAAAAATCCCTAAAAATTCTAGCTCAGAAGATTATGAGGGGGCTATTGAATTAAGTGCAGATGGAGATAATTTACCCCGATTACATGATGAATTTAAAAGAATAACTATAATTCCTAAAGCTGGGGAGGTTATTTTTTTCCCTTCTTCAGTTTTCCATCGAACAATTCCTTTTAATTCTGAAGATGAACGGATTTGCATAGCATTTGATGTTAAGCCTAGTTTTTGATTTTTTTTGAATTAAATTAATTGATTTGAAGTTTTCTGGCCATATTAGATAAAAAATACATAGCAACTTTATTATCTTCAGCTAAAATCTTTTTCATTTGCACTTCAGAAATAATTATTATTCTTGCCCAATCTGATACTACTTCTGCTGAAGTATCTCTTGGAATCTTATTTAATAAAGATAATTCTCCAAAGTAATTTCCTGAACTAACAATTTCTATTTCCTTTGTTTTGTTAGTAATACCTATTTCACCTTCAATAACAAAAAAAAGTCTATGGTCATTATCACCTTCTTTATAAATCACCATATTTTTTTTATATTTTTGTCCAAATAATTTCATTAATTCATTTAAGATCTGATGACGATGAATATTCTTGATGATAAAAAGTTGTTTAAGTAATAAAATTTCTTTTTTGTGTAATGCTGAAATAAGTTCAGCACTGATTAAAAGTGATGCTATATTAAGATATAACCAAATTAAAGAAATAAATAGACCTCTCATGCCTCCAAAGAAAGTGCCATAGAAAGCACTTATATTAATGAAAAAATCAAATAAATAACTTAAAGAGTACCAAGAAATACTCGTTAATATTGCCCCTAAGAGTAAATATCTTTTTTTTATCTTTATTGGAAAATAAAAATTGAAAAAAATCATTAGGATTGAAGTTAATAAAAGTAATGACATAATTGAAGAGAAATAAATTTTTCTCAAAATTGGAATGTATTCAGCAAATATATAAGATGCTTCTAATAAAAATAAATCTAAAAAAATATACATAAAAAATAAAAGCATAATGGGGATGACAGCAAATATATCTCTGATTTTATTTTTAAAAAAAGTATTTTTATTAGGTAGACCTAAAATATTGGCGAAACTATTTCTGAGTGAGGCAGTAAGTGGAGTAGCTGCTAAAAAGAGAACCATTATCCATAAAACACCCCAGCTGGCTTTTGTGGCAGATACTTTATAGACTTCACTCATAATTCTTTCGTTTATTTCAGGGAGTAAATGAGAAGTAAGAATTGCTAAATGGGATAAGGCAAATGATGAGTTTGCAAGCCATTGACTTAAAAAAAAGAAAATAAGTAAAACTAGGGGAATTAGGGCGAATAAAGTAAAAAAAGAAATAGATGCATTGTGAGCTAAAAAATTATGCCTACGACAACCAGATAAAACTTCCTTTGTTATAAAATATCCAATACCTCTGGAGTTTGAAATTTTTTTTGCGATATGTAACATTTAAAAATTATTTAATCAAAGGGATTTAAATTTTTCAGTTGCTGAAATTAATGACGATAAAATTCCTGACTCTGATGCAGAATGACCTGCGTCAGGGACAATAACTAACTCACTATGAGGTAATTGTTTTTTTAGATCATATGCTGTTTTGGGTGGGCAGACCATATCATACCTTCCTTGAATAATTGTAATAGGTATATTTTTGAGAACCTTAGTTTTACTAAGTATTTCATCACCATCAATAAAGCAAAAATTATTAATATAGTGAAGCTGGACTTTAGCCCGAGCAAGCTCAAATTCATAGTTGATTTCTCTTCCCTCAAAGTCATCAGAGATTGAAGGAAGTAATTTCAATATACTGCCTTCAAATCTATTCCATGCTATAGCTGCTTTTTTGGCAACATCAAAATTACTTCCAAATACTAAATTTGTATATTCTTTTACAAGATTATTTTTTTTAATATTATCTTTATGATTAAGAAGTAATTCATGATTCTCAGGAAAAAATTGATCTACATCTTTAAGAAACCATTCAAGTTCTTTTTTCCGACTCAAAAAAATGCCGCGCAAAATTAATCCTTTTAAATTTTGTGAATACTTAATACCATAAGCAAGAGCTAGAGAGCTTCCCCATGAGCCTCCAAATATAATCCACTTTTCAATCTTTAAATGTTTCCGAATTGTTTCAATATCATTAATTAAATAGTCTGTAGTATTTTCAAGAGTTTCTCCAAGTGGCTCACTTTTTCCACATCCTCTTTGGTCAAAAAGAATTATTCTGTAATAGGTTGGATCAAAGAAACGTCTTTGTTTAGAACCACATCCTCCACCAGGCCCACCATGTAAAAATATTATAGGTTGTCCATTTGGATTTCCAGACTCTTCTACATATATTTTATGTATATCCCCACAAGGTATCTGATACTCTTTATTTGGTTCAATTTCGGGAAAAAATTCATAGGATTTTGTTTCTGACATATTAGTTCATTCCTCGGATTTTCATACATTTTAATAGTTTTAAAATTCATTCTAACAAAATTATTAATGCTAATCTTTAACTGTGATAATTAAGCTGATTTTTTAATAAGTAAAATTAATCATTAAATGTAAGGAAATTGTAACAAAACTGTTGCAAAAGAAAATTTAGAGGTATAAAGTGTTTTTCAAGCACGGGAAATTTGGTGCTACAAGTAAATAAATCACTTATATTTTAGTCATTCCAAAATGTAGGAGAAGTATTTGCTTCTTTTTAAACCCTTAGTTAAAACTATGGAGATTTATAATGCAATTAAATAAAATCAAACTAGCTCTCGGTTTTGTAACTGCTGCTGCTATGGCTATGCCAATGGTTGCTTCAGCTGCAGCTGACCAAGAAAGAGCTATGAAAGATCCTTCAAATTGGGCTCACCCACGTGGTCAGCACGACAACCAAGGATATTCTAAGTTAACTCAAGTTAACAAAGGTAATGTTAAAAATCTTAAAGCAGCATGGACACTTTCTACTGGTGTAAACCGTGGTCATGAAGGTTCTCCTCTTGTTATTGGTAATATGCTATATGTACATACAGCATTCCCAAATAACGTTTATGCTTTAGATCTTAACAACAACCAAAAAGTTGTATGGTCTTACTTCCCTAAACAAGATCCAAGCGTTCAAGCAGTATTATGTTGCGATAACGTTAACCGTGGTCTTGGTTATGGTGATGGTAAAATCTTACTTCAACAAAACGATGGTATGTTAGTAGCGCTTGACGCTAAAACTGGTGCTAAAGTTTGGGATGCTAAAAATACAGATCCTAAAGTTGGTGCTACAAATACTAACGCTCCACACGTAATTAAAGATAAGATTATTACAGGTTGTTCAGGTGCTGAATTTGGTGTTCGTTGCTTTATTGCTGCGTATAACCTTAAAGACGGTAGCCTAGCTTGGAAAGCTTATTCTACAGGTTCAGATGCTGAAGCATTAATCGGCGCTGACTTTAACAAAGAAAACCCACTTTATTCAGCTCTATCAGTTTACGAAGATGTAAACGGTGGTAACAAACAAGGTGGATCTTTCAAAAAAATTCCAACTTCACAACTTAAGGGTGGTGTAGCAGACCTAGGTATTAAAACATGGTTGAAACCTCAAGCTGTTAAAGATGGTTGGCAACATGGTGGTGGCTCTACTTGGGGCTGGTGGCCATATGATGCAAAAACTAACCTTATCTTTTACGGTACAGGTAACCCATCAGTTTGGAACCCAGACGTACGTCCAGGTGACAACAAATGGTCTATGACAGTTTTTGCTCGTGACCTAGATACAGGTATGGCACGTTGGGGCATGCAAATGACTCCACATGACGAGTGGGATTATGACGGTATTAACGAAGTTATCCTATTTGACAAAGGTGGTAAAACATATGCATGGCACCATGATAGAAATGGTTTTGCATACACATGGGTTGCAAACACTGGTACATTAGTGGCTGCTGAAAAAGTTCACCCATTTGTTAACTGGGCTTCAGACGTTGATCTGAAATCTGGTGTGCCTAACAAACTTGCTGAGCACTCTACTCACCAAGACTACAACACTAAAGGTACATGTCCAGCTGCTCTTGGTACTAAAGACCAACAGCCTGCTGCATATTCACCTAAAACTGGTTTAGTTTACTCACCAATGAATCACGTGTGTATGACATATGAGCCAGTTGAGTCTAAATATGTTGCTGGTCAACCTTGGGTTGGTGCTACTTTAACTATGTTTGCTGGTCCTGATGGCGTAATGGGCGGTTTTGCTGCTTATGATCCAATGACTAACAAAAAAGTTTGGTACAACAAAGAGAAATTCTCTGCTTGGGGTGGTGCTTTAACAACTGCTTCAGACTTAGTTTTTTACGGTACTTTAGATCGTTGGTTCAAAGCTCTTGACGCGAAAAGCGGTAAAGAACTTTGGAAATTCCAAGTTGGTTCAGGTGTGATTGGTAATGCATTCACATATGCACACAAAGGTAAACAACACGTTGGTGTCCTATCAGGCATCGGTGGTTGGGCTGGCGTTGCAATGAACCTTGGTCTTACAAATGACACAGACGCACTTGGTGCTGCTGGTGGTTATAAAGAACTAACAAAATACAACGCTGCTCCTGGTGGCGGTGCATTAACAGTATTTAGCCTATAATCCCTAACGGATTTATAGAACTAATTACAGTTTAGTTAGTCTTAAAAACACCCTACTTCGGTAGGGTGTTTTTTTTTACCTTAATTGAATTAAATAATTGATATTAGGGATTATCATTAGATAAAGATTAAGAGTTAAATGTATAATGGGGCAAAATAAATCGAGGAAAGATTATGTTTAAAAATATATTAAAAGTTCTGATATTAATAGCAATTGGTGCAATTAGTTTTGTATCTTATGCAGGGGGTCCAGATCGATGGTCTAGTGATGGTCGTCCAGGACAAACTGCAAGGGTCCCAAAAGATCATGAATTTAAAGTGTGTGCAGATCCAAATAACTTACCTTTTTCAAATGAAAAACAAGAAGGATTCGAGAATAAAATAGCTGCAGTTTTAGCTGAGGATCTAAATAAAGAGTTAAGTTTTCAGTTTTGGCCTGATCGATTTGGTTTTATTAGAAATACTTTGAAATCTAAAAGATGTGATGTACTAATTGGTACTGGCTCAGCTGTTGATATGGTTAAAACATCAAAACCATATTATCGCTCAGGACATGTTTGGATTTACAGAAAAGATAGTGGCTATAATATTAAGGATTGGGATTCGCCAGATTTAAGAAAAGGTATTATAGGTATTGTGGATAAAAGCCCTGTTGCACAATCTCTTAATGCAAATGATTTGATGGCAAATGCTAAACCATATAGATTAATGCGAGATTTAACTAAAGATCCAGGACAACTTGTAACTCATCTAGCAGAGAAAAAAATTGATATAGCAATTATGTGGGGGCCAATAGGTGGTTATTTCGCTAAAAAATCCTCAGTACCGATGGAGGTAGTTTTAATTCCTGAGTTTGAAGATGTTAAACTTTCTGGTAAAACTTATTGGAATATTTCAGCAGCAGTGCGACACGGTGATAAAGATCGTTTAAAGATGATTGAGGGTGCGTTAGATAGAAAAAAAGATGAAATTTTGAAGATTTTAGATGACTTCGGAATTCCTCATACAGAACCAGTATTTAGAAATAAATTAGATGGAAGACAATACAAAAAATAAGTCAAATAATTAGTAAAAATAGATGACATAAATTTAAAAAATGAGTAAAATAAGACTCAGTTTTTATTGTATACCAGCAATTTATTTAATCCCTTTTTAAGGAAACTTTTAGTAAATTTATTGTCCAAACACGTATATGGATATTAAATATAGATTAGGAGAAGATATGTTTAAAATGAAACAATTATTATTAATCTTATTCACTGGAATTTTAAGTTTCAGTTTTGGTGCTCATGCAGAGATTAAATTAACGAAAACAACTGATGGGTCAGAATTTAAAATAACAGATCCAAAAGCATTTGGTGATACTAAGAAAAAAGATAATGTTAAAACAAAAGCTGAGATAGAGTTTCTAAAGACAGGTAAGAATATTTACGTTGGAGATGCTAAAGCTGAAAAACGTGGCAAAAAAAGATTTGGTTATTGGTCATGTACCCAATGTCATGGTCCAACAGCGAAAGGTCAAGTTGGCCCTGGATTAGTTGGCCCTACTTTTAAATACCCAAAAGACATTACTAACCAAGGTATGATAGAAACTATCTGGTTTGGAACTAATGGTGGTATGGGTGGAAAAGGATACGGCGTTATGGCTGCTGACGATGGTATGACTTTAGACGAGTTATTAAAAACCATTGCTTGGGTTCGTACACAAGGTAGTCAGGGAGTTACTGGTAATGAAGAAGAAAATATGAAAAAATTCTTAAAAAATTAACACATCGTTACAAAGTAGTAATATTAAATAAGAACGGCTAAGGTATA